>JALEGO010000160.1 GCA_022763165.1 Flavobacteriales bacterium | reverse complement strand
ATGGTGAAGAATGGCACAAAGGTGGTATGCTCTTGAAAAAGCAGAATGTATTTGACGATTTTATCGCTGCAGCTCAATATTTGGTTGATGAAGGATATACGGTCAAAGAAAAACTTGCGATCAGCGGAGGCTCAAATGGCGGCTTACTTGTGGGTGCTTGTATGACTCAAAAGCCTGAAATGTTTCAAGTGGCTCTTCCTGCTGTTGGTGTATTAGATATGCTTCGATATCATAAGTTTACAATAGGCTGGGGCTGGGCAGTTGAATATGGTTCTAGTGATGATTCAATTCACTTCAATAATTTAATAAAATACTCTCCTTTGCATAATATTAAAGAGGGTATCAAATATCCCGCTACCTTGGTTACTACAGCTGATCATGATGATAGAGTTGTTCCTGCTCATTCCTTTAAATTCATAGCTGAATTGCAAAAGAAACATGCCGGTAGTAACCCTGTAATGATTAGAGTGGATGTTGATGCCGGTCATGGTGGAGGAAAACCAACATCTAAGGTAATAGATGAATGGGCGGATATTTGGAGCTTTGTATTGGATAATATGAGTGAAGAATATGCTCCCCAGATGGTGAATTAAGTCTATAGCACTATTTTCCTAAAACAAAAATGGCAGGTCGCTTGTGAAAGTTTTTTTTCCTGCCTTTCCATTCCGAGATTCGCAATGTAGAGATTTCCTCGGTTTTCATAGTGAGATCCACAGAAACCGATAATTTCAAGTCTGTTTTACAAGTATTAAGAATGTCCTCGATGAGCTGATTATTTCGGAAGGGTGTTTCAATGAAAATATGGCTATAGCTATTGCGCAAGATTTCCGACTGAATTTTCTTGAGGAAAGACTTTCGATCATGACTCTTAATGGGTAAATAACCATGAAAAACAAATTGTTGCCCGTTCATTCCAGAAGCGGCCAAAGCCAGCATGATCGAAGATGGACCGATAAGAGGTTTAACATTAAAGCCTAGTTCGTGCGCAGCTGAAACAGCAATAAATCCCGGATCTGCCACGCTAGGATAGCCTGCCTCGGAAAGCAAGCCTATATTATTACCAATTTTTGTGAGATCCAAATAGAGTTCTTCAACCTTGGTTCTTTTGTCTACAAGAAGGAATTCACAATCATCAATGCTTTTTTCAGGACACAATGATTTGATAAATCTTCTGGCAGATCTTACATTTTCACATAAATAGTAATTCAACTCAGAAATTATCTGCGCATTTATATCTGGAAAAGCGTTTTCAGAAGTACCTAGCCCAGAAGGTATTATATAAACGGTTTTTGAAATACCTAAAGTTTTTTTACAATTTCATCGCAAGCTTTATCAAGCATGAGATAAACATTTTTAAATCCATCTTCACCCCCATAGTAGGGATCAGGAACGGAAATAGCAACCGATGATTCCAGCTCATCCATAATAAGCTTTACTTTACTCTTTTCCTCATCAGTTTTAGCCAAGTCGAGGATGTTATTTAGATTGGATTGATCCATTGCATAGATAAGGTCAAACTCCTGAAGATCTGAGGCTCTAAAAGGTCTGCTTCTTTGACGGGAAATATCTATTCCAAACTGCCTGGCTACTTCAATGGATCTTGAATCAGGTTTTTCACCTTCATGGAACCCTGAGGTTCCTGCTGAGTCAACTTCTGCAGACTTTCCGGATTTGTTTACTTTATCTCTTAGTATTCCCTCGGCAAGAGGAGATCTACAAATATTACCGAGACATACCATTAACACCTTTTGCATGAAAGAAATGTTTGGCTGAGAGCCTATTGGATAGAGATTTTCTTCTCTATATCTTCAATATATCCCTTGAATCTCTTGTCAGTATCTATAAGGTTATTGACCGTTTTACAAGCGTGTAACACTGTAGCATGGTCCTTACCTCCACAATGCGCTCCAATACTTGCTAAAGAAGCTTTTGTCAGTTGTTTAGCAAAAAACATTGCAATTTGTCTTGCCTGAACTACTTCACGCTTTCTAGTTTTAGATTTGAGCATTTCCATAGAAAGATCAAAGTAATCACAAACAACTTTTTGGATATAATCGATAGATACCTCTCTTGCAGTGTTCTTAACAAATTTGTCAATCATCTGCTTAGCAAGGTCCAATGTGATTGCTTTCTTATTAAGTGATGATTGTGCTATTATTGAGATTAGCGCACCTTCAAGTTCTCTAATATTCGTAGTAATACTGTAGGCGAGATATTCAATCACATCCCTTGGAAGTTCGATGCCTTCGTTGTACATTTTCTTTTCAAGAATAGCAATACGAGCCTCTAAATCTGGTGCCTGCAAGTCAGCTGACAATCCCCACTTAAATCTCGAAAGCAACCTCTGTTCCATTCCCTGAAGCTCAACTGGGGGTTTATCAGACGTCAATACAATTTGCTTGCCTGTCTGATGTAAGTGATTGAAAATATGAAAGAAAACATCTTGAGTTTTCTCTTTACCTGCAAAAAATTGAACATCATCAATAATAAGAACATCAATCATCTGATAAAAATGAATGAAATCATTTTGATTATTATTTCTTACAGCGTCTATAAACTGATGCGTGAATTTTTCAGAGGATACATATAAGACAGTCTTATTCGGATGTAGCTTTTTTATCTCAATTCCAATTGCATGGGATAAATGCGTCTTCCCAAGTCCAACACTTCCATAAATAAGTAATGGGTTGAAAGCTGTTCCACCTGGTTTTTTGGCTACAGCAAAACCAGCTGATCTTGCTAAACGATTGCAATCTCCCTCCACAAAATTCTCGAAAGAATAGTTAGGGTTAAGCTGTGATTCAACCGTTACCTTTTTCAATCCTGGAATAATAAAAGGATTCTTAATTGCTTTACTTCCAATGTCTAAAGGCATGCTCACTGGAGAGTTCTTCACAACGCTTTTATTAGAAGTAGGGAACTTAACAGTATAAGGCTTGGTAGAGTTTTGATTGTTTTCCATAATAATGGAATACTCCAATTTTCCATCTAGCCCCAATTCCTTTTTTATCGTTTTTTTGAGTAATGTGATGTAGTGCTCTTCTAGCCATTCGTAAAAAAATTGACTGGGCACCTGAATTGTCAAGATATTACTTTTTAACTTGAGTGGTTTTATAGGTTCGAACCAAGTTTTGTAACTCTGTAAACTGACATTGTCTTTAATAACATTAAGACAACTGTTCCATAATTCTACATGTGCTTTCTCCATAAGAAATTACTCCCTGGTTATTTAGTTAAATACAAAATATTATATGGTAAAATTTTCAAAAAAATGCCACGAAACGCAAACATAACAAGTACTTCCAGAAAATTGCGTTCTCAACATAACAGGACAAATATTTGATGAAAAAAGTGAAAAAAAAAATCCTTACCCTATTGTTTTTTTAAAAAAAAATCACAGACTTTTTGTTGCCAAAATTTTATTCGAGATAAACTGGTTATTGGAGTGAAATATTTTCCGATTATCAGATTTCTTTATCCACAAATCGATTTTGCCTAACATAATGCCAGCCCAACCAACTTGATTTATAATCGTTTTTTTCAACTTTTGGTTCAAAACTACTTCGGGTTCTGGTAAAAAAGTATGAGTATGTCCACCAATGATGAGATCGATATTCTCTGTTTCCTTAGCAAGTATAACGTCTGAAACTTTGTTCTCCTTGTAAGAATAGCCTAAATGAGACAGACAGATAACCAAATCGCAAGATTGTTCATGCTTTAATTGCTGAGCATACTTATTTGCGATTTTAATTGGATCCATGTAAATGGTATTCCTATATAGTTGTTTCAGCACTAACCCTTCCAATTCAACACCGACACCGAACACGCCAATTTTTAAACCTGCTTTTTCAAAAATCTTAGTCTTAGAAACTTTTCCATTTAATATAGTGTCTGCGAAATCATAATTAGAATTTATAAGAGGAAAGTTTGCATGAGGAAGCATTTTATCGAGACCTTCTATTCCATTATCAAAATCGTGATTCCCTATAGTACTGGCGTCATAACGCATGCCAGACATTAATTTCATTTCTAATTCACCTTTGAATAAGTTGAAATAGGGGGTTCCTTGAAATATATCCCCAGCATCCAGAAGTAATAGGTTTTTGTTTTTTCTGATTTGATCAATTAGGGCTGCTCTTCGGACAACACCACCCAGGCCAGGATATTTAGGATCACTGGCTTCAAAAGGATCAATGTGACTGTGGACATCATTAGTGTGCAGAATAGTTAGTGCGATGAAACCTTCTTTCTTCAATGTCGAAGCAGCAGATAAGTGATTTAAAGTGCTTAGTCCGGCTAAGGTCAGCAATGATTTGTT
>JALEGO010000159.1 GCA_022763165.1 Flavobacteriales bacterium | reverse complement strand
GCATCATCAAAAAAGAAGTCTAATAGGACTACTAAATCCATGACCGTTGAATCATCTTTAGGAAAGTACTTCACTTCACCTACCGTTTGATGTTGAATTTGTCCTAAATCAACTCCAAAATCCACTAGGCCCTCACCATACATATTACAATTATTTGCATTTAGGCTTAAGTAATTACCTGGAAGTGATATCTCGCTTAATTTGGCGAGGTTGGAGATTTTGTAATTCTGACTTGTTTTATCAAAATGTAAGAAACCACTAGCTTTTACCACTTCTTTATCAGAATATCGCTTTTTATTCGATAGAAATGCTGGATAAATATGTGCTGAATCGTTTTTCACCATGATTCCTGCTGCCAGGCGTTTATCATCATCATTCTTTATAATAGTATCTATTGGGATGTAAATGTCATTCGGGTCTATTTCTCCCCTGAACCTAAACCAAGACTTTGATAAGGTTTCACAATTGTGGAGTATTCGTCCTGTTCCTTTAAACTCTAAAAACTCATTGGAGGCGTGGATGATGGCCTTTCCTTTATATTCATAGTTTGGACTCAGGGTAAAACTTTGATCCTCGGTAATAGTTCCTATACCTAAGGTCTGTGCAGTCGAATCAGATTTTACCTCCGCAAAATATATTGTTTGCGTGTTCTTATTTTCATCCACATAGTCATAACTACCACTACCAGTATAATCATATCTACCTGCAATACTAACGGTAGCATTGTATATTTTGTGGTATTTAGTAATACTATTTGCAACGATCTCAGAATTTACGAGCGTTCGCATTTTCGCCTTCTTATATATCACTACTTTTTGGGAATCAGGATAAACAAGAGCATCTGCGACATGAATAAATTGAACTTTTTTGGCCGTAATGACATTCTTTTTAACGTCATAATGTGCTTCTTTCGAGTAAAACTGTAAAGAATCTTGATCTTCATGAACCGAAATAAATTGTGATCCTTCTAACTGAACGCCCTGTTCCTCATCCTCAACCTTTGTGGTAGCTGAAAGTTCGATGTCATCCCTTTTCATATACCAGACAAATTTGTCCATGAAAGCGATATATTGGTTTTGAGGGAATTCAACGAAGGATCCTCCGCCATTTGCGATAAACTCACCCTTCTTTTCATTGAAATCTACGTGCGCTTTAACATCATTTGTGGCAAAAGATAAGACATCACCTGTATTATCATCACTTTCAGTCTTTAATCGGAATTCCGAGGTGTCAGCATCAAACTCGTTAAATTTAAATTTTATAAGTTCTGATTCCACCTCAGCTTTTTCGAATCCTACAATACCATTTCCTGATAAACCCTGAGGTTCCAGAGTCAATTCTCCTGTGAATTCAGATTCACTGAACATAGCAATTGGTCGATCAGTATCTTTAATCTTCATGACATCTTTGTATGGTTCCCAATGTATATAGACTCCCTTTCCATATACTGGTGGGAATTGAGTACCGCTCATGACTTCCTCTAAAAGAAAATTTTCGGCTGTAGTATTCATGGAATCAGGGAAAAACAGGAAGTCCTTAGATTCAACGGTTGCTGTTAGGAACTCCAGAGTTCCATCACCTCTTAGACCGCGGTTACTCAAGATAATCTCGTTCATGTATTTACCCTTTCCCTTGTATGTTGGGAATCCCTCTGCAGGAGTTAGGCGACTGAAACCTAAGGATAGGTCATTCATTAATGAAAGAGTCTCCTTAAACTCCGGAAAAATGTCGGCTGAAGCGAAGGATCCTTTAAACAATAAAGATCTGATGGGGAAGTTATCTAAACTATCAAATACAAAGGGCTCAAGATGAAAGTAGAAGTTATCTCTTTTATATACATTATTGAAAATCCATGGTCTTTGATAATAGACATAGGAATCATCAAAACTCTTAAACACTGGATATTTTGCTAAACTCTTACGGCCTGACTTATTTCCAGGGTTATCTATTAAGAGCTCGCCCCTTAAATCCTCGATAGTCGAGCGAACCATGGACTCTTTTTGTTTCCCATAGTCGTCTTTTTCTCCAACTCTAACATAAATTCTGGCAGAATCTACCCGTGGCATGTTTACTTTAAAGTTTTCGTAGCTAAAACTGTATTCACTACCAACAAACTCAAAGCCCCCTGCATTAAGCACTCCATCAAAAATAAAATCACGGTTTTTTTGAAGCAGTATTTCATCATTTTTCGGATAGATGTAAACGTCTTGCGAATCACTAAGTAAGATCATACTGATGCCTTGAATTCTCATGTCATAATTCAGCAGGCTAAGCCTAGCATTAATATTTCCGCCTTTGGTGCGAGATATGAAATTGATAACATCATAATCCTTTTTTCCAGAGTTGGACAAATTGTAGTGATCCAATTTTTCCATTATTTGGAATGATTCTTTCTGTGAGTTATAAGAAACGAAACCAAGGGTCGATAGCTTTATAACCAAGAGTTTTACCTGACTAGGTGATAACCTCATAGATTTTGATAATTGAGAAATAGTAAGCTCTTGAAGACCATCATTGGCTCTTGAACAAGCCTTGATAGCCGTCAATGGATGCGTACCATCCATTCCCATCATTCTTTCGTAACGATCACCTTTGAAGTATTCTTTAGATTCAAAAACCGCTTCAGATTGTACTGATCCTTTTAGTGGTCCCAAAGTGACATAGGACTCATCCATCTTCCATCTAAATTCTTCAAAATACATGTCGACCTGGTGAAATGAGTTGAAATAGGGTGTCTTGGAAATTCCTTTTTCCTCACGAATGAGAGATAGCGTTTTCTCTTTAGTTTGAAAGTTCAACTTGAGACCGGGATGAACGATGGAATCCTTATCAAGTAAAATAGCAATTCTTGAATTTGCAGAAACAATACGATTAGGTTGAATACTGAAGTTCTCAGCATGTGCAGTAATAAAGGCCTTATTGTCTTTATAAAAGGTCAAGCTCGCTGGAGATTCGGCATTACCACTTGCAACGAATTTGGCACCTTTCTGAAAGAATCCACCTTCGTAGTCAACGTTTTCGGCAATATCTAAAATTTCAAGTCTTTTGTCAAATGATCGGAATTGTGGATAAGAGGCCTTTTCTGGCGTAACATTTGCCAAGACTTTTTCCACTAGTTTACCCTTGAGAGGCTTATCAAACCAATAGGAGTTGGTAAAAATAACGGTATCACATTCAAAGGTGGAACTTTGTACCTTTATCTTATAATCTTGAATTTGAGCATTTACTTTTTCAGGCTCAAAACCTGCTCTTTGCCAATCTATCACACCGCCTTTTCCTTCCCAAATTTTAAGGGTTGGATAGTAAATACCACTGGTATTCCGAATAACTGAACTATCGTTTTTCGCATAGCATCGTAATGTAAGTGCTGGGAACACCAAAAATGGTTTATCTGAGAACTCAAATTGATAGTTTGAAGATGAACTTATCCATTCTGTAGTTTGTGATGAATAGATTGCGTTTTTGGTAAAGAGATCACCACAAAACTTGAGGTAGTCCGCAAACTTTCTCTTGTTTTTACTATTCATTAATTTGGTTATATTCTCATTCCAGGCTTCAAAACTTTCTTTTGGCTGATTACCTTCAATAAAGCCAATTAAAGAAAGAATGTAATTCCCAAACTCAGGAAACGGATCGAACCTTTTTTCGAGCATGAAATTGGCTATTTTATATATTTCGGTCCTTTCTTCGTCTGAGTATTTTGAACCGTACCAAATGGGTTCAAAACGCTTCATTAAATCTTTTCCGTCCTTTTTTCTTGCTTCAAGCAACATTGTAGATATTTCTTCATAAAACTTCACCGAATCATGGGAGAATTCCTTAATGACCGTTTGTGAGAATCCCATTGAAGAAATCAGTAAAAGGCAAAGCAGCTTCCAGGTAACTTTTGAAATCATATTATTTCTTGAATGTATATTGTAGCCAATTATTATGTTCATGCGCGCTTAGTAACCCTAAACCTTGTTCGTCACATTTAGCACGCATTAACGCATCATCCTCAGAAAGCACGCCACTCAAAAGCAGTAGTCCATTGTCCATCAGGTGATGGCTGTACAAATGCATTTGTTCCAATAACACGTTGCGATTAATATTCGCAAAAATTACATCAAATTTTTCACTCTTATTTAAATTGGCAATATCCCCTTTTTCGACAAATGTTTGACCAATAATCGTGCCTTCATTTAGAACTAAATTTTCTTTGGTATTTTCTACGGCCCAGGAATCTATGTCAATGAGTTTTACATTTGATGCTTTTTTTTGAGCTGCCAATATTCCCAAAACTCCAGTTCCACAGCCTAAATCTAACACTGTTTTTCCTTCAAGTTTAAGGGATAAGATCTCCCTGAGCATTAAAAAAGTTGTAGCATGATGTCCTGTGCCAAAAGACATTTTGGGTTGAATCACGATATCAAATTCCACTTGAAGCTTTTCATGAAACAAAGCACGGACATTGCATCTCCCATCCACATTTATTGGATCAAAATTTTCTTCCCACTTCTTATTCCAATTTTCTTGGGGCATTAGCTTTTGTGTATGACTAATGTTGACCTCCTTGTTACGGAAAACCCCAAGTTTATCGAAAGCTATTGGATCCAAATTTTCCAGCGATATGTATGCTTTGATGCCATTGTCCGTTTCAACAAAACTGTCAAATGATAGCTCTGCCAATTCAGCCATCAGAATTTCATCGAATGGTTTCAATGGATCAATTGTAAATGAAAACTCTATGAATTGTGCCATACTAAAATGATCTACCTATCTGAACAAAATCATCAGCTTTAAGTGATGCTCCACCAATAAGACCACCATCAATATTTTTTTGTTGAAATAAGTCCTTGGCGTTGCCAGGTTTACAACTTCCTCCGTATAATATTGGTATTTGATTACCATCATCACCAATGTTTTCTATTAGACATTGTCTTAGGTGCTGATGGACTTCCTCAGCTTGATCAGGAGAAGCAGTTTCTCCTGTACCAATTGCCCATACTGGTTCATAGGCAAAAATGATTTTGGAAATTTGATCCTTGCTTAGAAAATCAAATATGGATTCTTTGACCTGGCTGGAAACAACATCGAAATGACTTCCAGCTTTCCTTTCAGATAGATTTTCACCACAACAAAAAATTGGGATGAGCTCATTTTCAAGAGCGCGCATCAACTTTTCACCAATCAACTCATGAGTTTCATTATAATATGCTCTTCTCTCCGAATGACCGATAATCACATATTCAACACCGCTTGATTTCAACATTTCACAAGAAACTTCTCCTGTAAACGCACCAGAAGTTTTATTTGAACAATTCTGAGCGCCCAAAGCAATGTTAGGATGACCATCAATAAGATCCTTTGCTATGGATAAATATGGAAAAGGAGGACATATGATGAATTGACAAGATACTCCTGTCGCTTTGGCCACAATATCTTTTAAAAGAGATTCAGCAGCATCACTGGTCAGGTTCATTTTCCAATTTCCTGCAACTATATTTTGCATAAACTCAATTTGTTTCAAATATAAAATTGATTGTTGAATTGTACCTTAAGAAAACAGATTTGTGTAATTCTGTCCGAGAAAGCTGATAATTCAAATGATTAGTTGACATTTTGACAGTTAAATAAGAATGGCACAGGCTTTGACCAATGTCAAAAAAAAATTTATGGCACAAGGAAATATTAATGTTCAAGCGGAAAATATTTTCCCAATTATTAAGCAGTTTCTTTATTCAGATCAGGAGATCTTCCTCAGGGAATTGGTTTCAAACGCGGTTGATGCATGTCAAAAACTGAAGACACTTTCAAAAACGGAGGAATTTGATGGTGAGTTGGCCGATCTCAAAGTACAAGTGAAAATTAATGAAACGGACCAAACGATTACCATTAGTGACAATGGAATTGGTATGACCGGACCTGAAATTGAAAAGTATATTGCTCAGATTGCATTTTCTGGCGCAGAGGAATTTGTTCAAAAATATCAAGATAAGGCTCAGGGGATAATAGGTCATTTTGGACTTGGTTTTTTCTCTGCCTTTATGGTTTCCGACAAAGTTGAAGTGGTTTCAAAGAGTTACAAAGGAGAAAATGGTTCAAAATGGGTGTGTGAAGGAAATCCAACCTTTGACCTCAGTGAATTCGATAAAGAAAATCGCGGAACAGACATCATTCTTCATGTCTCGGAAGACGCAAAGGAGTTTTTGTCAAAATCTAAAATTTCTGAATTACTCAATAAATATTGTAAGTTCCTACCAATTCCCGTGGAATTTGTAAAAGCAAAGAAGGAAGATGGTGAGGACAAAAACGAGCAAATTAATAATACAGAACCTGCTTGGACTAAGAAACCTTCAGAGTTGAAGGATGAAGACTACTCATCATTCTATCGCGAGCTTTATCCCATGACATTTGAGGAGTCGCTATTTAATAT
>JALEGO010000158.1 GCA_022763165.1 Flavobacteriales bacterium | reverse complement strand
TAAATTTGTTCCTGAATCCACCCTTTTTAGAAGTTTCTGAAACATTGATCTATATTGCAATACAACATTAGAAACTGTGGCCTTGTATAACAAACTAAGGTATTTCTGAGTTTTGGTATTTTTAATATCTATACCATGTCTATACACTTCGACAAGCTTCCAAAATGGCGCATTCTTAATAGAACGCTTTGCTATAAAGTGTTTCTGTATTTTTGTCCAAAAATTGTCGGGTTTTTCTGAAAGGTATTCACCATCCTTGAGTTCTCCTCTTTCTCTGTCAATTATCTCTTGTTCATATCGGTCAAGGGCTCGAAATTCCCTTTTCATTTCAAACTCCACATTCTCTACATTGGTGATTTGATTTTGAAAAGTTCCAGAAAGGATTGACTTAATCCGTCTCCTTACACTAGATTTGGAGCTTCTAGATGTACCTGCTAGAACTGCAATTTCACCTAAATGAAAATGACTTTTTAACTTAGACTGAATAACACTTATAGCGCGATCAGATTTCGAAGAAATCAGAACACTTTGTCCATTTGCAAAAGCGTTAATAGCCATAGCTGCTATAGTAAAAGATTTTCCAGTTCCGGGAGGCCCATTAATAATGCTTACATCATAGTCTTGTGAATTCTTTATCGCCTTCGTTTGAGCCAGACTTAAATCTGCAGGAACAATGATCTCATCAGTGATCGCTTCATTTTTTTCAAGCTCTTTCTTGAGTAAAACACTTTTGAGCAATTTCGAAAAGGAATATTGATCTCTTAGATCATTGAGGTCTGCTAGAATCTCCTTTTCCGTTTTATTCTTTTCCACTATTCCAACTCCGGAAGAAGAAATAAACTTCGGACTTGTTGACTTCATCAACTTAGAAATATCAGATGCTTTAACATTACTGTTTTGGAAATCAAGTTGATTATTTAATCCATACTTCTCCAGTATTGACAAAAGTCCCTGAATTTCCTTTACATCCAAAGATTTTTTTGGAAGCCAATTATCAAGCTCAATTCTAAAACTATCATCAAGATCGAGGTTGCTTGTGAGAAGATTTGCAATTGCCGGATTGATAATACTTGACTCATAATTGGGTACAAACCTCCAACCTTCATTCTCCTGAATTAAATCCACAGAAGTAATTACTAAAGGAGCGCAAACCAATCTATTTTTTCCTAAGTATTTCAGCTTCCCCACTAAAAAGATTTCACCATGTACTTGATGCTTTTCCTTTTGATGTAATCTTAAGTATTTAAGCCAATCCGCTAGTTGCTCATGAGTAAAGTGAGTCAAGGCATCTGATTTGTCTGTAATAGAATATTCTTCAAACAAAAAGCGCTTTTCCACTTGACTTCCTAGGAAATTAAAAATAATTGTTTCTTTACTCTCAGCTCTGTAGCAACGTTCATAAAATGATATAATGGATTGGATATCTGCCATAATAATTACTTCATCAAAGTAAAACAAAAAACCCGGCAAAAACCGGGTTTAATAAAATGTACATATTTCCTTTATCAGTACTTGACTAACTTAATGGTTTCTGTTCGCTCACCTTGCAAAAGAGCAACATAAATACCGGCATCCAAGTGACTCACAGATAATTGAATGGCGCTCTTGCCATTTACTGGTTCTGAGAGAACCATTTTACCAGAGACATCAAATAAAGTCAAACTTTCAAAGGACTTTTCAAACCACATAATATTCAAATCGTCATTGACAGGATTTACATACTTTACCCAAGAATTTAAGATTTCAGAGGATGATGTTATAGTACAAGCAGCATCATCAGCTCCGGGACTTGCGTATACTTGCTGGCCATTTACTACTAGCCCTGGAATGCTATCATTCGAAGCGGTCCAGTTACCACCAATATTATTATCAGAATTAAAATCACATAGCACCATAGAGCTTCCACCTCCGCTGGTAGGTGCACCAGGCCATGAACCTCCATCATCATAAGTGATCAAATCAACCCCCATATTCTGATCATCAATAAAGTAAAGTTCTTCTCCTGAATTACTTAAGCCCCCAAGAAAAATGTCAAATGGAGCAAATCCGAATGCATTATGAAAAGCAGTTGAATCGCCAGCTAGAACAACAAAACTTGAGGCAGAAATACTAGCTCCTGATGGAAATGTATAATTAATACCATCCCAAAAGTAGAAACCATCTAACGAAATAGCATTTGAACTGTTGTTGTAGATTTCAACAAACTCCAAGCTATCCGTTCCTGATTCTGGTGGGTTATACATGATTTCAGTAATAACCAGATCTCCTTCCAAAGTTGAAGCTGGAATATCCACATGTAAATTCGTGATAATGATACTATCACAATTATTTGATGCTGTCAATGTATCATAATAAACTCCATCCCTATTTTGATACATGCCTTCAAGTAAAACACTGTCCCCTAGCAATATAGTATCATTTATGTTTACAACCACTGGTATACACACGGATGAACAAACTGCATCATCAGATCCAGGGCTGCAAACCATCTGAAAGCCATTGACGATTAGACCTGAAACTGTATCCGTACTAGCAAACCAATTCGCTCCTAGGTTATTGTCATCATTGAGGCCGCCACAAAAAACTATTGAGACACCTCCGCCATTTGGTCCAGGATTGGAGCCTGTTGGCCACGGTGAACCATCTTCATAATCAACTGAATCAACAGTTACGCCATTCGCGTCAGTAAAGACAATGTCTTCTCCACTATTTGACAATCCACCACTGGTCCAAGTGTATGTTCCGCTAAGACCAAATACCTGAGCCATTCTCAAAGAATCGGATGAAAAAACTATAAAGGATCCAGATGGAATATTAAGATTGGGGAATGCTCCTGTGACTCCTTGAGTAAATTGATAGCCACCTACAAAAACAGTAGAAGATCCCATATTCTTAATTTCAATAAACTCTAATGTATCCGAACCTGACTCAGGTGGATTGTACATTATTTCTGTTATGACCAAGTCTTGTGAAGAAAGATTAAAACACAAAACAAACAACAGTAAAATCGAAGGTAAAGTTAGTTTCATAGTAAAATTTTGTACATCAAATTTAAGATTAGTTTTGACACAATATGTTACGAATTCATTATGATTGAACGGAGTAATCCATCACATAAGAATTTTCCAAAGTTTTATTGTCCGATCATCACTATAAGTCAACAGCGAATTTGTATTTAACCAATAAAGTCCGTTGATCGAGCTTTTGTGTCCTCCACTCTTATTATCAATTCTGATTAGTGGTTTTAATTCATTCGTTCTCCAGAATTTGATTGTCTTATCCATACTTGAGGTGGCATATAAGTCTAATTCACTGTTGTATGCTATCCCATAGATCGCAAAATTATGTGCCGGAATTTTTGCGGTTATACTAAAATCACTTAAATCTAATTTTGTCAAATGCGCATCTCTTGATCCAGAAATCAAAACATTTTTTTCTGGAATTATTTCCAAAGAAGTAACAGAAAATTCGTCCTTATGAGCTTGAACAGACCGTTTCAAATGAAACTCGTCTAAGTCAAATTCATACACCGCTCCATTACCACCGCCTACGAAAAGTTGCGATCCAAAATTTTTTGCCACTCTGCAATTACCTTTTGCAATAAACTGTTGATGTATTAATTTATACTCGGGTAAGCTCCAAATCCCCAAACATCCATCTCCACCAGTAGAAACAAGAATTTGCTTTTCCGGGATATAGTGTAATTGAAATACTATACCAGTATGGCCCTGTAATAACCTGATTTCCTTTTTATTTTCTAAGTCTATGACATGAATACCCCCAGAGGACTGACCAATGAGTAAGTGAGAGAGTGGTGGAATTTGTTCCATACAAAACGCTTTGCTACCAATAGAGGTGACCGCCTTGCAAGTTCCAAGATTATGTGTGTTCCATTCAACGATATAATTTCCTTTTCCTCCTGAATAAAAGGAGTTCGAATCTCTAACCATTAAACAGTATAGTGAATCTCCTGCGCCATCAAAGGTATGCTCTAAGAATACTTCCAACATTAAATCGTTTAATCTTTGAAAAGATATCAAATTCCAATTGACTAATTCGATTAAACTTATAATTGGCATATTTGTGTATGCAAGAACTTAACCATGTGATATTAATTTGTGGCGCGCTCATGCTGCTACAAGTCATATGGTTTTTAAGCAAAGAGCTCAAGAGAAATTCGAAAATTTTAAGTGCCATAGTGTTTTGTTTAGGGACGCTTTCCTTTCTCGTTTCCTATCCATATATGCTTGAAGACAGGTGGTGGACGCACGTCTTTCTGTTAACAAATCAGGGAGCAACATATTCCATGTTGCTTTTTGCAAAAGCAATATTCGATGACCATTTTGAGTTAAGAGGGAAACATTGGTTATTTCTCACCATTTTCTCAATATTCGCATACCTTTTTCATCTTCAGGGATATTGGGGCTATTTTTGGGACAATCAACAGTTTAAGAACTTACAAATTTTAATAAAAGTTCTTCCGCACATGGTGGAAATCGTTTTTGTAGTACTTACAGCAATTGAAGCTGTAAACAGCGGAAAAAGAGATCTAATAAGACAACGAATAGAATTTAGGAAGTTTTTCATCTTCTTCATTTCAGGGATATCCATTATACTTTCATTGGGGGCATTTTCTATTAACCGATATAATATTCCAATAGAAAGCCAATTGATTATGAATTCGCTAGTTTCTTTAGCAGCATTCCTGTTTTTAAACTTTAGGCTTAGATTTCAAAATGATTTTTTTATCAAACCCCGAGAAGAAACTCAGGCCGAAGAAGTATATGATTCAGACATCATTGGAAAACTATCAATTTTCATTAACGATCAATCTGGCTACAAACAGGAAAATCTGACCATTTCCAAACTAGCAGAGATTTTGAATGTTCAGGAATACAAATTGCGTAAGACCATTAATCAGGGACTCGGCTTTAAAAACTTCAACGATTATTTGAATTCTTTTAGAATCGAAACCGCTAAACAGATTCTTTCCGATCCTTCTCAGAAAAATTTAACAATACTCGAAATTGCATATTCCCTGGGATACAACTCTATCTCCCCTTTTAATAAAGCCTTTAAGCTGTCGACAGGAAAGACCCCAACGGAATATCGCAAATTGGTCCTGCAATAGTTGTTTCGAAACCGAAGCCGTTGAAAAATAGATTGAAATTCAAGCAACCCTAAGCTACACATGGGTTCTCTCCTGTTTTATGACAACCTGATTGATTTTGAAAAACACCTTTATTTCAAAATCGATGAGGAGTTTTCAGGTTCCAATAGATTGAACGAACAACTATTCAGATTTTGTGATCAATTGAAACATCCAGTTTCATTTATTGATTAATTAAACCCATTTATATGACTGAAAAACAAATAATTGAATTAGTAACCCTTGCCTTTTCTGACTATTTTGAGTATGGAATTGTTGCAGGTGCTGCATACCTAATATTTTGGAAACTTTTAAAGCAAAGACTCATCCATAAATTCTTGCATAAGGTGACACCTAAAAAAGAAAGTATAAGAAGAGAGATGAAATACTCTTTGTTCTCCATCTTTATCTTCAAAGCCTGTACTGTCTTGATAGTGCTTGCCTATTTGGGAGGGTATACACAATTGTATGAAGAAATCTCGGACATGGGATGGACATACTATTTTTTCAGCTTCTTGATTATACTCTTGATACATGATACATATTTCTATTGGTCCCATAGATTTATGCATCACCCAAAGATCTACAAATATGTTCACAGAGTTCATCATCAATCTGTGCATCCCTCGCCTTGGGCTGCTTATGCTTTTCATCCTTGGGAAGCACTCATTACTTTTGGTATTGTCCCTTTACTTGTATTTTGCATCCCACTTCATTTATCAGCGATAATGATTTTCTTTCTTTTTTCTATGATAAGAAATGTCATTGGTCATCTTGGTTTCGAAATTTTCCCCAAGGGCTTTACCAAAAACAAATGGTTGAATTGGAGTGCAACAGTAACACATCACAACCAGCATCACGAAAAATTTCATGGCAACTACGGCTTTTACTTCACGGTATGGGATAAACTCATGAAAACTGAAGCAGCAAACTACGAAAGTGCATTTGAGGAAGTGGCTAGCAGACCGCCTCGTAAAAAGGAAAAATTGAAAATAAAAAGTACATCTTATCAAGTCGAGTAGTTTCAACACCCGTCAATACTCTGATGTTATTCAAAGTGATCTTTTAAAAAAGTCAAGTTTTAATGTCTAAATAGATCTATATATGTAATAAACCCAGCTTCAATTCGTTGGGTTTTTACGTTAATTTTGCTATGTTTACTAATCAACAGCGAACCTAATGAATTCAACAATCTATCGACTTAATTCTTCATGCACTATTTCCTTGTTTTTTGTTCCCTTATTCTATTTTGGACAAATGTCAGCTCAAACTTCTGAAAAAGGTTGGGAATTAAGAAAAGATAAGAACGGCATTCGAGTCTTTACAATGTTGGAAACAGGAAATGATATAAAGTCATATAAGGTCATGTTTAGCGTGGATCACCCTAAGCATGTTCTTGAAAAAGTATTGACCGATGTAGATAAGATGGCGGATTGGACTGCAAACCTTGAAGTTTGTGAGATTGTT
>JALEGO010000157.1 GCA_022763165.1 Flavobacteriales bacterium | reverse complement strand
GTAGAATATGATACTCCGACCAACCTCTTTTTGGACAAAGTGATACTTGAAACAACTATTTACATTAAGTCCAGGGCCAATGTTTAGATAAAGTAAATCATCATCTTGTTGACCCGTCAAATGTATGTTATCATTATCGTCCAGAACAAATGAACCACATTTGGTCTGAAAACCTGTATGAAATATGGAATTGGTAATAAAGTTTCCTGTAGAGTCCAAAACCATAATAAAAATATTATCCATTCCATAATAAAGATCTCCGCCTACGACAATCTCTTTTTGCGAGTTGATTTGAATTTGATCCGGAGTAATTTGTTTGCTCCCATGAACGTCTTTCGTCCAAATTAGATTGCCACTTATATCGAATTTCGAAACATTTATTCCGCTAATCATTTGGTAAACAGAGTCTTTTAGGGATGATAGTAAATAGATGTTCTCTTGGTCATCTAAAGTGAATCCATTGGATAAAGATGCTCCAATTCTGGGAACTTCTTTAGACCAAATATGATTGCCATGTTCATCAAGCCGCATGAGTCGATGATTTCCCTGTCCACTCAAAGAATTTCCTATGGATAATGACAAGAGTATAGATTCATCACTAAGAATTTCCAGATTCGAAGGCCAAATTACCTCTTGATGTGTAAATGACTTTGTCCATCCAATACTACCATCGCAATTGGTTCTGAATATTGTAGCGACCCATTGAGCACTTGCATTATTATACGTTTTGGAAACAAGATAAAATCCGCCCTTAGGAATAGATTTGACCACTGTAGCTTCGCTAAAAGCATTTGCGACAGAGAAGACGTTATAAAACTGAGCTCTTCCTTCTAAAGTTAGAAGGAAAACATTCAATAATACCGTTGTAAGGATAGTGAAACGGAATTTGAACATTTTAATAGTTTTTAATGAAACGTGTCTGTTTGTAGATGAGTGCCATTTATTTGTGGTACAATTCTTGTTGATTTTCAAAAGTCAATAAAGACGATTTTAAATCCTATCTATTAATTAAAATTTAAATATGAAAACGAGAAATTTACTCTTTGGCTTATCCATTTTAGCCATGTTGTTTGCTTCGGTCGCCAATGCGAAAGAAAAATCTAAAATAGCACTTTTACATACTTATGGTTCTGTTGCGGAAGAAACTTTTGTTGATGCTATTGAGCATAAAGGAAAGGTAGTGTTCCTACAGCAGACATTTAAAAATAAAAAGAACAGTTACATCATTAGCCATTTACAAGATGATTTTTTTGTTGAAAATGAAACGAAACTTGAGCTGAAGGAAGGAATGGAACCATTATTTCTTCAAGAAGATGACCTCGGCCGACTTTTTGTTTTGGGTTCAACTGAGAATGGAATTTTCAGAGCAGAAGTTGAAAAGGATCAACTTGACATAATAGAGTATGATATTAATGGATTTACTATGAAGGGGTTCGATATAAATGAAAACAACGAAATCATTGTAGTAGGCTATTCAAATGCAAAAATGGGGCAATTATTGAAACTAGACGAAGTTGGAAACATTTTGTTTAGCCAGGTGTATCAGAACTTGACAAATTTGGTGGATGTAGAAATAGATGAGAATAATGAAATGATTGTTCTTGGAAATGAAATAAATGATGGATTGAGTGATGTAGCATTGATGAAACTAAGTCCAGGAGGAACCATTTTATGGGCCAATACATTTAGCTTCTTTGGTCAGGATCTTGCCCAAGTTTTGGAGTTGAGTGGAACTGATATTTTGATTGGTGGGGCTACTAATAGTTTGAGTCCAGGTAACGATCTAGACATGCTAGCCATTAAGGCAAATTTTGATGGTCAGTTGATTTGGGCAAAGGATTATGGTCATGCAGATCATACAACCAATGGTGCGGATGTAGTTTCTGATATTAAAGTGTTGCCGGACAATAAAATATTACTTTCTGGTTATACCATGACGCATGGGGGTGGCTTGAAAGATGTATACCTGAATACAATAGATCAATCTGGTAATTGGCTTTCTCGCTCTATGACTTTTGGAGCAGCTGAGGATGAGGAAACCAACAAAATTCTTTTATTGAAGGAAAAAACAATTGCTATTGGTTCAACAAACAGCGTTGGACACGGTTCTAGAGATATTCTTTTGGTAGAGTTGGATACCCTTTTTGGTGGGCAGAATAGTATTGTAGTTCAAGAGGGATTGATGGCAAGTACTGAATCGTTAACTTTAGGTGCAGATCCGTTAAATATTATGGTTGACGTTTATCCAAACCCAACATCTGATTTTGTGAATCTTAAGATTCCTAAAGATTTGATGGGAAGTCGTCTTAAAATATTGGATGCAACGGGCAAATTGATTCATAATCAAGTTGTGCAACAGAATATTATCAATTTTAATATGGAAGCACTGGCAAGTAGCACCTACTATGTTACGCTAGAAGTAGAAAATGAGATTGTATTTTTTGAAAAATTGATTAAGCGTTGAGAAGTAAGCTGTTAAAGTAAAAAAGGGCGCATTTGCGCCCTTTTTTGTTTTGTCTTGATGATTCATTCATTACATAGCAACCAACTCAATAGTGAGTTGCAAGTCATTTGATAATACCATCTCTTGAGCTGGGTGATCAAATAAAACATCATATTTTTTTCTGTCAACTGTAACAGTTCCAGAGGCCATTACTTTTCCATCTTTTTCAGTGATAGTAATGTTTTCAACCTTTTCTTCACCAGTTTTTCCTCTTAGCGTCAATGTACCGCTTGAAGCATTTGCCTCACCGCTTTTAATAGTGAAAGACGCAGTTGGAAAGCTATCAACAGCAAAGAAATCTGCTGAAGAAAGATGACCAATAAGCTTTTCCTTAGTTTGTTCTTTTGATGGGTCATAGTTTTCATCTGTTGCAGTCATAGACTTCATGTCAGCAGTAAAACTTCCACCAGTTACTACACCGTTGTCTATAGTTAACGAGCCTTCAGTCAGTTTAAGAGTACCTTCGTGAGAATACATTCCCATCATTTCTCCTTTCCACTTGACAACACTGTTTTCAAGATCAACTTTTAACTCCTTTGGACTACTTTGAGGTTTTTCAGGAGTTTTAGTATCTGCCTTTGGCGCTTCTCCACCGCCACAAGATGCTAATAATAAAACACCTGCAGATAATGACATAAATAAATTTCTAGTTTTCAATTTAAAATATTTTATGGTTAGACCTTGCAAATATATATAAATTCAAAACTAGATTTTGTGAAAAGATTCATTTAGGAAGAAAGATGTCGAACTTACTGAAGCTCTTTGTATTGCAGTTTATGATGCTTCATATCGTATGTAATAAGTGCAAAAGGAAAATCACTTTCATTTTCAGCATCATCACGACCTTCATAGTCCTCCGGGAAATATTTCAATGCAATTTCGAATTGCATCTTTTTTGAATGTTTAAATTCCTTATCAATCTTGGTATCTATTTGGAATTTTTTTGAAATATGATCCTTTTTAGAAGCAATTAAGGTATAAGTTCTATTGGGTAATAATTTAAGTGAGAACTCACCATAAACGCCTGATTGAAGTTCATTAATCGCCTTGTTGTTTTCGTACAAAACTAATTGGGCTTGATACAAAGGGCCATCATCTCCGGAGTC
>JALEGO010000021.1 GCA_022763165.1 Flavobacteriales bacterium | reverse complement strand
CTGAACGTTACGAAAACAACAATAGGTCATCTAGAACATTCACACTTTCAATTCCTAAACCAGATTTGAGAGTCTCCGCAAAGTCTTTAACTCCACACACTATTGCTCCAGGCGAGGACTTAGACTTGACTGCAACCATTAAGAACTTTGGAAATGGTCACGCTCTGAATACTTCTAATCTGAAGTACTTCCTATCAACTAACAGCTCTTATAGCAGCAATGACATCCTGCTAGACCAGTCAACTATATCAGCCCTAGGAACCAACTCGGATGAAACAGCAAAAAAGACTGTAACAATTCCAACTTCTACAACAGATGGCACCAGATATATCATTTTCTATGCAGATCATGATGATGATGTGGATGAATCAAATGAATCAAATAATTGGACATCATTAAGCTTCAAAGTCCACACTCCAGAACCCGATCTTGTGGTGGAAAAAATAGACCTGGATCAATCAGGATATTACCAAGGAGATGCTATGTCCATTGATGTTACTGTTAAGAATATAGGAGACTGGGCGGCAGGATCCAGCGAAGTGAAGGTTTACCTTTCCTCCAACTCTTCATTAGGGTCAACTGATTTCTTTATTGGCTCAGGCTCAATAAGCAGTCTTCAAAGTGGAGATGATGATATACACACGCATTCCTTCACGATTCCCAATACTGTTGGAAACGGGAAGTGGTATATCATTGCCAAATGTGATGCGGATGACGATGTTGCAGAGGATAATGAAAATAACAATGTTAGAGCACAAATCTTTGATGTCTTTCCTGATAAACCAGATCTTAAACCGATCTCAATTTCAATTTCGCCAAATGCAAATAACCTTACAGCTGGTCAGTCTGTAAACTTATCCGCAACAGTGAAGAATATTGGTAGCGCGAATGCTGGATCATCATGGGTAGACTACTATTTATCTACGGATTCTATATACAGTTCAAACGACATTTACATGGACTATGATTATTTGCCAGCGTTAAATGCCGGAGATGATTATGACATTATTGATAATTTCTTCCTCCCTTCAAACATAACTGGCAACATGTATCTCCTAGTGGCAGTGGATGTTTACGACAATCGTGTGAACGAATCAAATGAAGGAAACAATGTCATCAGCCTTCCAGTAGTTATTTCCAGTTCTGGAGCTGGAAAAATGGCAAACGAAGATGGAAGTATACCAAATCAGGAATTACAATTTGAATTTGAAACTTTCCCTAATCCATTCAGCCAAATCCTAAACATTGATTTAAAGAATATTAGTGATCATAATAGCTTCATCAACATCTTGGATGCTAGAGGAAAGGTAGTTCATCAACAAACTGGAAATACAAACAGAATTACAATTGACCTGTCAGAATTATCAAAAGGCATGTATACATTACAAGTAATCAATAATGGACAAGTCAAAAATGACAGAATTATAAAACACTGATCTCTCCAATTAGTGATTAATTACCCCCAATTGGAGGGGTAATTTTTCCTTTTATCTGAATATGTCATTCAACACTTGTTTCAAACATTAAGTGTTATTTTGTTGTGTGATCTCGAAGCTCACATATCGCATTATTATCACGCTTGTTTTAGCACTTACTGGGATTTTCGTTTTTTGGAATTACACATTTGGGGCCGGCATTGGGGTAAGTGATGACATGGTCTATCTAGCTGTACAGAACGAAAGCTTCGGCAGCTTAGTATCAAGAAACCTGCAACGCCTAGGTCATGTTTCAAGGCCTTTGTATGCAGTTATTCAGGTAATTTGCCTAAAACTATTTGGAAATAATTCTAGTTACTATCATCTACTCAAAATATGCATTTGGTGCACAACCATCTGGAACATTTCTCGCTTTGCGAGAAAAACGATTTCTGAATCATCAAGTTTCATCATTTTAATATTAGGGTTATTTCCATTTTTCATCACAGGCCTATTTCAATCCTCATTTCAAATAGGATATCTCATCGCTGCATTATTTTGGTCTTTTTCATTAATTGCCTCATCAAAAGGTCATTTCAAGTCCGAAAGCGCATTCATTCTTCTTAGCCTGTTGAGTTGTGAAATCGTTTTCCCATTATTCATTCTGAATTTTTATGCGAATCCAATAAAATCAAAAAAGAAAAGCATCGCATTTTTCACTCCCTTGCTTATCTATGGTATCTTCAGATTTGGACTGACACCACTCTACCAAGACTTTGAAGGAACATACGCTTTCAACCTAAACCTAAATAGCCCCTTAAAGTATTTGGAGTTCATCTACACAATAATAATTTCAGTCCCTACACTATTGATAAGATCAATTTCAAGAATTGAATTACAGCACCTTTTATTAATTCCAATCCTTGGAATATTCTTTCTCCAAAAGATTGAATACAAGTACTCAAGAGTATTTTTGAAAGCTTCACTTATAGGCCTATTGATTTCAGGATTAATCTTTGTAGTCTCAGGGTATCCAGCACAGACTTATGGACATTATAACAAAATGCTTTTGCCCGTTTTCATTCTGATAATTATTACTCTAAGTCATATTCCAATTTCCAAATGGAGAGGCACACTAGCCATCCTAACGATACTTTGGATAATCTCTTTTAAAACGCAATTAGATCATTTTGTTAAGGCAACTGAAATCAGAAAAACAGTAATCTCTGATTTACAAAAGAGATTAGATTTGATGGAGCTGAATGACGAAATCATCTTGGTCATGGCCCCATATTTTCTCAAGGACAATTATAATAATGAGCACGTTTTCTGGCTCAAATGGGACTTTGAGTACTCACTTGAAAATGTGAAAAATCTAAGCTTCCCATTTTCCAGGAGAAGCCTATCAAATCCAGAATACATCCCTTACCATAATGTAAATCAATTACTTAATCAAAAAAACAATACATCAGAAGCTCTGTTTTTTGAATATGATCAAAAATCACTTAAAGATTTTAAACGTTTTAAATCTATTAATGAATTCAGAGAATTCGTTCCTATGCTTTTAGAAAAAGAACCTGAGGAATTGATTCCTGAAGAGCGATGGAAGGAATACCTTAAGAAGAAAGTCTCAGTTACTTTAGAGAGGCAGCCATCTTAAAAATATCCCAATAGTTGTTTTCTAAGGGAATATCCTTTTGATCATAGAAGCCTTTCGCCAATAGTATCTTATGCATTTTTGGCAAGTTATATGAGGGCACAGACATCATCAGATGATGCTCCAAATGATAATTCACATAATGAGGTGCAAATAACAGTCTCTCGAAAAAATTGGCATAAGTAGTTCTCGAATTGCGAAACTTATCTTTCTTATCTGGAACTACCGAATGCTCAGCAATACTTCGTATGCGAAGTACAAAATTAAAAGTCGTCAAAAAAGCACCTATCCACAACAAGTATAACCACGGCTTGCCCAACAACCAAAATATTACAAACATGATTCCATTACTGATCAATGGACCCAGTAAGTAATTAAAAAAGCCCTTAATCATCCTTTTCAAATCAACGTACTCCTCCCTCCTGACATCCCGACTTAGTGTGTACCTTAAAATGCCCAAATGCATCAAAATCAAACCTAAAAATGACTTCAACCCAGTTGGACCAAATACATCTCTTCCAATCTTGCGAAACATACTTTTCAAAGTTGTCGGATAACCCAACGTTAACGATATGTCCGGATCGTCATCATGTCCAGTTTTAATATGATGTTCATAATGATAGGGGCGATACCTATAAACGCTGTTTAAAATTGGGTATGCTCCAAACCAAGACCCCAAAAAATCATTTAACCATTTTTGCTTAAATATTGCATAATGAGAAGCATCATGCATAATGATCGCACATGCTAACTGCTTTGCCCCAATGATAACCAATGCGACTATGATGGTAAAGACGTTCGGATAGATTCCCGCAAGAGCGAAAGCAAATGCAATCCACAACCAAGTTTTCAAGATCTCAACAATACCTCGAATATTGCTTTTCTTCATTAAAAGCTTTCTTTCTTCATTCGAAAAGTAGCTGGATATCTTGAGTTTAGACATATCGCAAATTTACGAATTGTTGGTAAATAATATGAAGTGCAAAACAAAGTCAAAGTTCAGTCAGAATACGATTGTGTAAGCCTACTTGCATCACTTTTTAAAACCAATTAATTCACCTAAATTGCAGGTTATAAACCTCAAAGATGAAAAACCTTACTCTGCTCCTGATATTATCTTTTTCTTTCGGCTTTGCTCAAAACAATTTGAAAAGCACTTGGCAATCTCCTCCCAAAGACATTTTAGATGTTTTATACGCACCCAAGCTTCCTCGTACTTCAACTGCTCCAAATGGAGCATATATTTTACTCACAGACCCGGTAGTTTATCCCACTCTATCAGAATTGGCTGCACCAATGCACAAACTGGCTGGTCTTAGAGTCAATCCAAAGAACAATTACTATCATGGTTATCATGGTGGGACAAATCCAAGATTATTAAAGGTAGATAATGGTGAAATTATCAATTTAGATTTGCCTGAAAAGGCCGAAATTCTGAGAACCGAATGGACTTCGAACGGTAAAAAATTTGCTTTAATGGTTGGTTTCGAAGACAGGGTTGAACTTTGGATGGGTAAAGTCGATGGTAGCACTAAGAAAGTTCCAAATATCATCATCAACCCCCTAATTGACCTTGGCGTCCGATGGCTTCCGGACCAAAAAAGACTCTTAATTCGAAGGATAAACAATAGAGGCGAAGCTCCTCAAAAGCCCACAATCCCAACCGCCCCTAAAATTCTTGAAAGCACTAATGCAACTGCCACATCAACATATGAAGCAAGAAACCTTTTGGAAACATCATATGATGATGAAGCATTCTCTCATTTTACAAGTTGCGAATTGGTGATTTACAATCCCGAAACTGACGAAATCAAAACAATTGGAAAGACTGACAACTACACAAACTCTAGCTTCTCTCCGGACGGAAATTATATCTTGGTAGAGCGGGTTGTGGCTCCATGGTCACATGAAGTAGCGTTTTGGAGATTCGCTACAGAAATTGAAATTTGGGACCCAAATGGAAAGCTGGTTTCAAAAATTGCCTCATTGCCCGTTGCCAATCAGGTGCCCACACATGGTGTTTCGGAGGGGCCAAGGTTTGTATCATGGAACCCAAGCGAGGCGAGCACACTTTATTGGACAGAAGCACTAGATGGAGGAGATCCACTCGCAAAAGCTGAATATCGAGACCGAATTATGAAACTCAAAGCGCCTTTCAAAGATGAGGCCGAGGAGGTATTCAAGGCAGAACATAGAATAATTCCATATCAATCTTTTTGGGGTCAAGGAGAAAACCAAAACATTCTCATGTTAACTCAAAGAGAAAGGATGAAAAGGCATAAATATGTTTGGTTACTGGATATTGATAAAGGAACCTCAAAACAATGGTTTGACTTTGATGAAAGCGATGTCTATGCCAATCCTGGATATCCGGTTTTCACCAAACTCAAAAACGGCAAAAGGGCTTTTAAGATTAAAAACAATAAAGTCTACTTCAAAGGAAAAGGAGGCACACCAGAAGGCGATCGGCCATTTTTAGATCTTCGCGATATCACAAATAATCAATCAGAACGTGTTTTTCGCTGTGATCCAGAAAAATATGAGCATTTTATCGATTTTGCTGATGATGATCAATTTATTCTTAGCTCCGAATCTTCAAAAGAAGTTCCAAACTTGTATCTAGCCAAATTGGGTAAAAAAGTTAAGGCTGAAAAAGGTGAGACCACACGTCAGCTTACTAAGCAACCCATAACTGACTTTAAAGATCCAACACCTGAACTGCGTAAAATTGAAAAAAGACTTATAAAGTACAAACGAGAAGATGGGGTTGAATTAAGTTTTCAGTTGCTCCTACCTCCAAATTATGAAGAAGGAACTAAATTACCCACAGTTCTTTATGCTTACCCTCTTGAGTATTCAGGAGCAAAAACAGCGGGTCAGGTTCGAGGTTCCACACGAAGATATATGCGCATTTATGGACCATCGCATAAATTCTTTTTGATGCGTGGTTATGCCGTATTAGATAACACGGCCATGCCTATGATTGGGGATCCGGAGACCGTTTATGACACATTCGTCCCTCAGCTGGTTGCCGATGCTGAGGCAGCCGTCTCCAAAGCGGTTGAAATTGGCATTGCTGACCCTGAAAGAATAGGTGTCATTGGCCATAGCCATGGAGGACTCATGGTGGCAAATCTTTTGGCACATACAGATCTATTCAGTGCCGGAATTGCCAGGAGCGGATCATACAATAAAACCAATCAACCATTTGGTTTTCAAGGGGAAAGAAGATCTCTATTTGAAGCCAGAGACGTTTACATCCAAGTTTCACCTACCTTTTTTGCTGATAAAGTAAACGAGCCAGTTCTTGTGATTCACGGAAATGATGATTCCAACCCTGGAACACTTACTCCTCAATCAGAGGTTTTCTATGAAGCAGTAAAAGGTTCTGGCGGCACTGCCAGATTGGTTTTACTGCCTTTTGAGGATCATGGTTATCGCGCTAAAGAAAGTGTTGAACATGTTATCTGGGAGCAGTTGGAATGGTTCGATAAATATGTGAAGAATAAAAAGGATTTATAAATCATAAATCGACAAGCCCTAGCAACACGTAATAAAACCGCTCAGTCTGCATTTTAGATTTCATCCAAGAATAGAAGGTTACATTTAGTAAATCCTCCCGTTCCACCCCTACCCAATCAAAGGATTCTTGCACAACATCGTAGAATTCCCGAGTGGTGATAGATTGAGGATCGTCTAAATACCAGCGCAAAAGATTCAAAAAAGGTCCTACTTGTTTGTAGCGCTTTTGCTCCAATAAGTCCGAAAAACCCTTCTCTAGATTTCTTATTCTGGTCTCTGCAATATCAAAATTCTCCAATTCAATTTGAAGAATGATCCAAGACAAATTCTTTCTCAACACCCATTCCCTTCCCATGATCTTTTCATACCATGAATCAGAATGTTCAAACTCAAGATTTAACCGACTTGCTTTAGTATATTTTTGAGAAAGGAAATAATACACAGCCAAGTTAAAGTTGATATTCAACTGATATTTAGTTGAAAATTGTTTGGTCCCATTCTTTCTTGCGTCTTCCAACAATTTGATTGCCTTGTCAACTTCACCTGTAAAGGTCAAAGTTGCACCAAATAAGAGCAAATATTTTGGATAAAATTTATTGTAAAACGACTTCTTTGAAATGAGCATTTCCGCATATAAATCGGCTAAATACATCTGTGCCTCTTTGAACTTTTTGTTTCGATATAACACATGGGCAATCATATACAAATAGGTCAGTTTCACATTTAAATGTCTGGTGTTATTATCCTGAAATTTAAGTTTCTTGTACTGCTTCAAAACAAAAGGTTCGAAAGCCATAAAATCCCTTTTGTTGAGAATAGTACTCCTTGCCATCTCAACCATCCTTAACATT
>JALEGO010000156.1 GCA_022763165.1 Flavobacteriales bacterium | reverse complement strand
CTCAGACACTTGGATTTGAACATCCCAAAACAGGAAAGCGCATGAACTTTGAAAGTGAACTACCAAATGATCTTTCCAGTCTACTTATGAAATGGGAAGGATATATTGAAAATAGGAAAATTTAAAAAATTTTATTACCTTTATTCTTTGGTATTTCCGAAAATTTATTATAAAAATGAAAATCCTCACTTTAAACTTTTGATTGTGAGTGATTAAACTAAAATTCTTATGGCAAAAAGTAAATTAAAAGACGGTTTCTATTTCGAGGTTAAGAACAAAAATTCTAACGATGGCATTAAAATGATGCGTGAGTCCAAGAAAGAAGTAGAAATTGCTATGGAGATGTATAAGAAAGTAAAAGAAGTTACCTATTTAGGACAAGTAAAAGACAATAAGTTCATTAACAACTAATAAGGAACTTTCTTTTAAAAATATTTGGGTCCTGGCTAATAAGTCAGGACTTTTTTATTGTCATCACTTTCGAAAATGACATCCGTATAATCTTTAAGTTCATTGTAAACGGTGTCTCTTTCAATTGGGGTTCTTCCTGATTCTTTAACCAAATTGACTAGTTGTTCTGTTGTGAGTGTTGGGTTTTGATCTTCCGCACCTGCCATTGAATAGATTTTGGTACTGTCATCAATGGTTCCATCAATGTCATCCACACCATAAGATTGGCTTAATTGTGCTGTTTTTCTTCCAATCATTGGCCAATAGGCTTTAATGTGATTAAAGTTGTCCATGAAAATTCTACTCACAGCATAATTCTTCAAATCTTCAATTATTGAGACTTCATCAATATCGGACATTTGATTCTGTTTATTTCTAAATTTTAGAGGGATAAAAGTATTGAACCCACCAGTTTTGTCCTGTAAATTTCGAAGTCTTAACATATGATCAATACGATGTTCATATTTTTCAATATGTCCATAAAGCATCGTTGCGTTCGAAGGCATCCCAAGTTCATGTGCTGCTTCATGTATTTCTAACCATTGAGCAGTTGTGCACTTGTCTTTACAGATTTCATTTCTTAGATCTTCATCGAATATCTCAGCTCCTCCTCCTGGCAATGAATCTTGTCCATGCTCTTTTAGTATCTTAAGGCCTTCTTTAAAAGAAACCTTAGCCTTTCGGCACATGTACTCTAACTCCACAGCAGTAAAAGCTTTGACATGGAGGTCTGGCCTGATTTTTTTAATGTTTTTGATGAGGTTGGCAAAATAATGTAAACCCATTTTAGGGTGTACTCCTCCAACTATATGAACTTCTGTTATCGGCTGATTTTCGTAAGCTCTAACCATATCATAAATTTCTTCTTCACTAAGCTCCCAAGCTTGATAGTCATCTCTTTCCCTTATCAACCTTGAGTAGGAACAGAATTTACAATCAAAAACGCAGATATTAGTTGGTTCAATGTGGAAATTTCGGTTGAAATAGGTTTTATTTCCATTTTTTCTTTCCCTTACTATATTGGATAAATGTCCCAAGAATCCAAGTTCATCGCACTCAAAGAGCTGAATACCTTCTTCTGGTGAAATTCTTTGATTGTCAATTACCTTTTGGGAGATCTTTTGAAGTTCTTCTGGGAGATGTTCAAACAATGAAGTCGACATATGAATGTTTTAGTCAAAATTACGAAATCTTTGAGCGAATTGGTCTGTCTCCGCTTGAAATTTACCAATCTTAAATTTTTGATGTTAACTTTGCTTTTTTTAATAAATATGCGATCAATTATTATCATCTTTTGTTTTTGTTCCCTTCAGGTAATGGCTTTGGACACGCTCTCGGTTAAGTCAAAAATTGAAGGAGTGACAGTTTTTTTAAGTGGAGCTCAAATTGAAAGGACAGCTAAAGTCAATGTCAGCAAAGGAAAAAATGTTATTGTGCTGGAAGAATTATCTCCTGAAATATCTTCAAATAGTATTCAAATCAAACCAGGACAAGGCACCTTGTTGGGGGTGGAGTTTGGTATTAATTATTTAAAGGAACTTCCAGCATCTAATCAATTGGTAAAGGCATATCGGGATTCTCTTTTTGATTTTGAATTAGAAAAGCAAATCAATGATGGCATCTTAGAGACTTATGCGGAAGAGAAAAAATTGCTTCAGGAGAATCGTGAAATCAAGCTAAATGAAAGGACTCTTTTTTTAGAGGATTTGGAAGATATGGCGGATTTTTTTAGAAAAAGGATGTCTGAAATCAATTTGAAGTTAATGGAGTTGAAAAGGACGGACAATAATCTAAAAAAGAAAATTGAACGCCTCAAAAGGCAATTGGCCCAGGTAAATCAACCCAAAACAAAGCCTTCTGGTGAAATAACACTAGCCTTGCTTTCTGATGTTGCGGGAACAGTAGATATTCAAATAAAATATTTCGTGAATCAAGCAGGTTGGAAACCTTTTTATGATGTTCGGGTCAATGATGTTAGCAAACCTCTCACTTTGGATTATCGCGCAAAAGTTTGGCAAAAAAGCGGCATTGACTGGAAGAATGTAAAACTTGTTCTATCGACATCTAATCCGAATAAAAATAATGACAGACCAGTCATTAGGCCCTGGAAACTTTATCTCCAAAACAACACATATGCATGGCAATATGGTGATGTAAGTAAAGCCACAAGGAGCAGAGAATCAGACAAAAAGGCCTATTTTGCAGCTGAAGCCGAGTCCGGAGTAAAGTTGGATGGGGATTTTAACACTGCAGCTGACTTTACTTCCTTATCTGAATCACAAACAAGTTATGAGTTTAATATTGACCTCAAATATAACGTTCCATCAAATGGTAAAGAACATGATATATACATTCAAAAGAATTCAATTAAAGCGGATTATCAGTATTATGTCGCACCCAGATATCGGCAAGAGGCATTCCTCATTGCAAAGATGGTTGAT
>JALEGO010000155.1 GCA_022763165.1 Flavobacteriales bacterium | reverse complement strand
CAACTGACATCGGCTACAAGTTGTATTGAGAATTCTTCAGATTTCATATCTTCTTTTGTGAAGAAGACAGGAGAATTTGCATCCCAAAAGTGTCCAGTGATTAGTATTTCGCTGTTTTGAGTAAATGGCTTGAAACTGGATTCAAATAATACTGGATTTTCATAAAACTCTTTAAGATCAAAACCTTTTCCATCTATTCTTGTGCAATAATCTTTGGGATGTAATTGAGTAAATATTGGTCTTTCGAAGGTATGGTTGAGAAATGCAAAGGGATCGACCTGTTGCAGAGGGAGTGCATTAAGGATTTCCAGGATTCCGCGAGCAACCCGACCATTTCCGGTCATAACAATACGCTCTGATTTTAAAAGAACCTTGTTCAACTCCTCTATTAACTCTCTATAATCATAACATTGATGTGCCGGTTTCAAATCATATTGTTTGGTTTTAATCCCATAGGCAAGAAAGGCATTATAGGCACCCACGATTCCTGCATATCTTCCAAAACCGATGATTCTTTTACCTTTTTGATCTGTTAGGCATTCATAATCGATGAGTCTAATATTTTTTCGAATAATCTCTTTAAGCAAGTCTCTGTTGTATGGTTGTTCTTTGATGGTATGTGAGAAGAACAGGTAGGTTTTATCCGCAATTAAATCCTCCTTAGGAACTTCTTTTACTCCCATCAAAACATCACAATGAGAAACATCGTCTAGTACCTCAATGCCGACATTCTCATATTCCTGATCCTGTATAGCTCTGATATTGCTCCTTTGAACTGAAATCTGTAGCTCAGGAAATTGAGCTTCAAGAGATACGCATTGATCTGGTGTTAATGGAACCCTTTTATCGGGTGGATTTTTTCCTTCTTTTATGATGCCTAATTTCACTAGAATGATTTGATGAAAGGTAAATAAATTTCGTTTGAGGTAAAAGAAAATTTCTTTTTCTTAATGCGATAGAATACGGATCTATTAAACCTATTTGATGAGTTTTTTTACCTCAGATAACTCGGTATGATGTAAATAGTAGATTCCTGTTTTCCAATCAGAAGTATTGATCATTTCATTATTCTTTCTTACCGCTTTCTGAAAAACCGTCTGGCCGAGATTATTCAGAATTTTGATCTGCCCTGGTATCAAACCAGTTAGGTTCAGACGATCTTGGAATGGTATGGGATATGCATTTAGACTTGTTCCAATTTCTGAAATATCGTTGCCAACAATAAGGCCTTCGATTATTGTGAGAGGTTGATTTCCTGGTACTTGGTGGAGTTTAGATACTATACCACTAGGCCAGATTACTATAATTGTGTCAATAACAGCGTTTTGCCCGATTCCAAATAACTGGTTTTGACTATTTTGTCCTTGAAAGCTCGTGCCACAAGTTGTGTAATGTGTTCGTTTGACTCCTCCAGAAAATAACTCAATCTTCGCACCAATGCCATCTCTATTTGAGACTGTTCCTTCCAAGGTCAATTTGAGCCAGTTATTTGTGTTACCAGTGTTGTGCCACAAATGGAAGGAATCTGGGAAAACATTATTTATGGCTAAATCAGGAAATCCATTATTATCATAATCCCCAGCAGCACTTGAAAAACTAGTCGTAGAGTCCGGATCTAGGATAGCAGATGAACTATCTGCAAATGTCCCATTACCAAGGTTTAAAAACAGTCCATTTTTATCGGGACCATTACTTCCTAAAGTTGCGCATACATGAAGATCAGGGTTCTGATCGTTATTATAATCAAAGAATTGATTTCCCCAAGCGATTTTGTTAAAGGCAACACCCGCAAAATCAGCCGTATCTGTAAACGTTCCATCTCCATTGTTGTGAAACAAGGGATTTCCCGCTGGCCCATTCGAAATGTACATATCCATTAAGCCATCGAAATTGTAGTCTGCTATTGATAGACCCATTGCATCAATCCAAACTCCAGCATTGCAGGAATCTGTTTGATTTGAAAAAGTTAAATTTCCAAGATTCTTGTACAATTGGTTTTGTCCAAAGAATCTGTCTTCAGCAGTATAGATGTCTGGGTAACCATCCTCGTTGTAATCAAAGCTCACTACGCAGAAGGTGGGCTGATGAATTGAATCAAAGAAATAATTAGCAGTAACGTCTGAGAAAGTTCCTGAACCATCGTTAATTAACAATTGATTTGGGATGCTATCTAATTTTCCGCGATGTGTCACGATTAGGTCAAGATCTCCGTCAATATCGATGTCAGAAAACGTTGCTGCGAAGGTGTTTGACTGCGGTTTATTTTTTGGATTTGGGATATTTCGAGCTACAAAATTGAAATTTCCATCATTTTCGTACCAGAAGTTTTCGCCATCATAAACTGCTGCGAATAAATCATTGTCTCCGTCATTGTCAATATCAACCCAAAGAATTTGCTTGATTTCGTTAGTGTCAGATACAAAAGGTGACTGCAGTTGAAATTGACCATTGATATTTTTATAAAACTGAATTTTCTCTCCTTGTGCGGTTGCAATCGTCAAATCATCCCAGCCATCATCGTCAAAGTCATAAAAGCTTACCCCACCGCCAAAATTAATGGCATTGTACGTATGTGATATGCCTACAGATTTGGCGTTTTCCAAGAAATTTTGGGCGCTCATTGAGAAAGCTAATATTGATATGATGCTGGTATAAAGTAATTTCATATGCTTTTGATCAATTCGCGAAATTAAAGAATTGGACCCTTTTGATGCGCCTGAAGTTCAATATAAGTTTGGATCCGGATTCAAAGAAGCCGTGATTCAACGGAAATTCCTTTAGCCATTAAGAAGAAACCTTGATTAAGTAAAGATGAAAAAAGCAATCCTCCACGTCTTTTGGCTTCAGAGATAAAGTTCCGTCTTCTGGATCCCACTTGCCAATATAGCGTACCAGAAAAGTGATGAGTGCAGGCGAGTTTGATTTTAACATTTCACCATTTTCATCAATAAGTTGAATCTTGAACTGATTGTTCTCAATACTTGTGCTAAAACTGTTTGTTCTGTAGTCTTTTGGAATCATGAAATAAATGGGTTTTTGAAAATCATAATTGTATTGATTCGACAAATAATAATCTTCAGCACTTTGATATTGTTCGGAAGCTCCTAATAAATAAAGGTCTCCGTATGCGTGAGTAATCTCAGTTTTATCTCCTGGGAAAACGTTTAGTCTCATGGTGACAGCCTTTCCGTGATATCTGTTGTCGTGATATAATTCCTCCAGATTAACGCGGTTTGGAATATGTTCGATATTGTCTTGAAGAAGTTCTTTTTGTAAGATGTGATTTAATTTGTGTAGTTCCTTAGTCATGCTTAGTGTTTTGAAAAGGGTGTTGAAATAATACTTTTTCCATAGATTATCATTTTAGACATATTGGCAACATCCTGATAACAAAAAAAATAGCATAAAACGTGCTATTAGGGCCTGACTAATTCGCTAAAGGATTAGAAACATTTTCGTTGAATCAACGTATGAAAGAATAAAGTACACAGATTGGTCAAATTCTACACTTCATATTTTCTAATTGGAATCTTGCTGTTCTTCAATTCCGTCTTTTCACAAGACTTTATAACCACTTGGAGTACCAACCCCAGTTCTAATTTGCCAGGTCAATCATGTGATGAATGCATAACAATTCCAACAACAGGAGTTGGTTATAACTACAATGTAGACTGGGATAATGATGGTACTTACGATGAATTTGGAATTACCGGTAATGTGACACATGATTTTGGCGTTGAGGGGACCTATACTATTAGAATTTCAGGTTCGTTTCCTAGAATCTATTTTAATAATAATGATGAAACCAGAAAAATAATTAGTATTGATCAATGGGGTAGTAATACCTGGACAAGTTTTGAAAATGCCTTTTATGGTTGTATTCATCTTGATTTGAATGCCACAGATGCACCAGATTTAAGCGGGGTTACAAGTTTGAGTGGTATGTTTAGAACTGGTTACAACTCTGATTTCAACTCAGATTTATCCACTTGGAATGTATCTACAATTACTGACATGTCTTATATGTTTGAAGATTGTCACCATTTTAATGGTGATATTTCAGGTTGGGATGTGAGCAATGTAACTGATATGGCACATATGCTTTCTACTTGTGGAGTTTTCAATTGTGATATTTCAGGTTGGGATGTTAGCAACGTCACAGACATGTCTAGCTTATTTCTAAGAAACAGTATTTTTAATGCTAATCTTTCAGGATGGAACGTCAGTGAAGTTACAAACATGTCAGCAATGTTCATGTTTGCTGATGCATTTAATCAGAACATTGGGGGCTGGAATACTTCAAAAGTCAATAACATGTCACATATGTTCGCGCAATGTGATTTGTTTGATCAGGACATCTCTGGATGGGATGTTAGTAATGTAACGGATATGTCTGGTATGTTCACAAGAGGTACTGTTTTTGATCAAGACATTTCAGGTTGGGATGTAGGCAATGTTGTCAATATGCAAGAGATGTTCAGGGCAGCTATGTTCAACCAAGACATTCGTGAATGGAATACTCGTAAAGTAACAAATATGCTCGGAATGTTTAATGCTTCAATGTTTAATCAAGATGTTGGTGATTGGAACATTCAATCAGTCACGGATATGAGTTTTATGTTTGATAATAGCGCAATGAATTTGATCAACTATGATAGTACTTTGATCAAATGGTTAGCTCAGGCAGATGAGAAGAGTGGCAAGCAAGCTAAAGCGATTCAGAATTCAGTTCCACTGGGTGTTTCTGGTTTAAATTATTGTAATGGGACAGCCGCTAGATCAACATTGATAAATGATCATAGTTGGACTATTGTCGGAGATGCGCAGAACTGTGTTCTGCCAGTAGAGATGGTTAGTTTCAAAGCGGAGCAGATTGATGATCATGTTTTGGTAACATGGAGTACCAGTAGTGAGATTAGTTGTGACTATTTTAGTTTAGAACAGTCCTTTGATGGTAAAGCCTGGGAATTTGTTGAAAAAGTTGATGGTTCTGGGAACGCATCAAATGTAAACACCTATAGTATAGCCATTTATGACGTTCATCCAGGGGTGAATATTTTTAGGCTCCAACAATTTGATTTTGATGGGAATAAAGAAATAGTTGGAACGGTGAGTCTTTTGTTTGAAACTGAAGAAGTTATGGATAAACCATCATTTTTTCCGAATCCTGTAGTAGATGAAATTCAAATTTTAGGGAATGCAAAACGCGTTCATATTATGGATATCGAAGGGCATGAAATAGAAAATTTGACAGTCAGCGATCATGCTGTGATTCCTTTCGATCAATTTGGTAAAGGGATGTATTTTCTAGTTTTTGAAGATGAAGAAGGGGAGACCTTCAGTTCAAGATTGATT
>JALEGO010000154.1 GCA_022763165.1 Flavobacteriales bacterium | reverse complement strand
GGAATTCAACGATTCAAAAACTTTGAAATGACCTATAGCAAGACCAAATAGCCAACCTCCATCGTCACTATATTCAATTGCTAGCTGTATTGTATTGCCAATGTAAGAGGAAAGGTCGATATACTGGGTTTGCCAATCTGTAGAACCATTAAGATTCAATAAGCTGGAAAATGTGCTTCCACCATCTGTCGAGATTTTTACACGTCCTGTTTCAGAAAGAGTTCCTGATGATCCACCATTGAAGAAAAACTCTATTCCCAAATAAGCATTTGATATTCCCGAAAGAACAATTGGCGGGCTAATTAATTCATCTAAACTCTTATCACAATTGCATTGATCATCATTCGTATAGACAAAGCTGCCATTCTCAGTAACACGCCAATTTGGGCTGCTTGCCGCAATAGCATGACCCACTTCCCAGGACGAGCCTGAACCGTTGTTATTTTGGGTCCAATTACTCGGAAATCCCGCATCAAAAGATTCCTCAAATAGGATATTTTGACTTGAAGATGATATCCAAACAACTGTTAGGAAGAAGGTGAGCTTACAAATTTTCATGAGGGCAAAGATAATTAGAAATCATATGACTTACGGATATTATTATAGGTCAAACAACAGAGTTGTATCTTTATTGCAAAATCTGTTATGTATTTAGATTTAAGTTTTGAAATTCACAATATTCAAGAAATTCATAATGACGAGTCCAAAAGAACAAAAGTCTACGAAGCCGCCAGTAAGTTTCTTGAAGCAGAAGGTCTTCTTAGTAAAGATCTGATTATTGATTTTTTAGGTCAACAAGGTTTTCTCGCTGGATATACAACCGGCCCCATTCACATCGATAAACCTGAAGAATGGATGACAGATGTCACTGAGCGTTGGAGTAAAATGGCGACTGAAATTTTGGGAGATTCTTGCGAGCCCAAGGTAGACTTTACTTAGCAATTACTGTTTCCTATTGTTCCGGGAGTCAAGTGTCTGGTTTCAAGTTGTTTAAAAATTGATACCTAAATTCAAGTTTTTGATACTTTTGATGAAAGTTTTAAAATATGAAGTTACTCAATGGACTATTAATAATATTGCTCATTTCATCTTGTGTTCAGCCAAATGGTGACGGTGATGCAGACATGGGAATAGATGCTTATAGATCTGGTAACCTAGAAGAAGCAGTAAAATCTTTGAAACTTGGTTTATCCAAAGGTGTTACCAAATATCCCGAAGAGCAAATTTTAACCATTCTGGGTAATGTTTATAATGATTTAGACGAATTTGATAGTTCGATTGTATACCATAAGAAGGCGCTGGAGATCGATCCAAACAACGTGGATGCCCTTGTCAATCTAGGAATAGTTTACCGACTTACATCGCAATTTGATCTTGCTGAAGAATCTTACAACAAGGCAAAAGCCATTAACCCGAACGATCCAGAACTTCATGCTAGCTTAGGAGCCTTACATATTTATAAAGGAAATTTAGCAGCAGCCTTGGAAAGTTTGGAAAAATCCATTGAACTTGATCCACAATTGGCGATAGCTCATTCTAATTATGCCCTGGCCTTGGCAATGGACGGTCAATTCGAAAAGGCAGAGCAAGAATTGAAAACTGCAGTGGCTATGGGCTACAAAAATGGTGAAGTGATGAAGGAGCGGATTGAACAACTTAAAAATGTGGATGTTTAAATGAAACCTCATTTTCAGGAACTTTCTGTAAATCACATTTCTCAAATTGTTCCTCTTGTTGCTGAGCTTAATCCCACTACTTCAGAAGAGATATTGACAAACAGGTTTGTTGCGATGTTCGATTATCATCATTACAAGTGTTTTGGATTGCTTTTGGATGAAAAGATTCTAGCAGTTAGTAGTGCTTGGATAACGACTCGGTTGTACTCAGGCAAGCAGATTGAAATAGATAATGTTGTCGTTGCCAAAAACCAAAAGTCTAAAGGATTAGGCGCAACATTATTGGAAAATATGAAAGAATGGGCGAGAAATAATCATTGTGAGACAATGGAGCTCAATGCATATGTTCAAAACAATAGAGCCCATAAGTTCTATTTCAAAGATGATTTCAAAATCATTGGATATCACTTCCAAAAGAGCCTGAGCCCATAAGCATTCAGGTTATTTGATAACTAACCTTTTTGAATTACTTGACTGAACTCCGTTAGAGTAGAGTGAGTAAAAGTATACTCCAGCTTTAAGATCTGAAATATTGATATTGGATGTATTTTGTGTCAATTGGCTATTTTTTACCATGGTGCCAAGCATATCAACGATAACCAATTGATCTCTTTGACCAACATTGCTTAAGCTAACATTGATTTCATCCATAGCAGGATTTGGATAGAGATTCAATTCCTTTTTATTCTGAACTGCATTCTCCACGGAAAGTGGTGTTTCAAAAACAACATCTACATAAGATGAATCATTATGGTTTCCTGCTGCGTAGAATACATATCTATATGAGTTGGTTCCTGAATTCCCATTAGAAACGTGGTACAGGCTGTACAGTTTTAGAGTTGTATCACTTGGAAAATTGTAATTGTCTGGAGCAGTCCAAATAACATTTGTTCCAGCATCCAAGTTTCCATAACACAAATCAGGGCTACAGGAATAATTTTCCGTTCCGCTCACAACATTTAATTCGTATCTCTTGTACCCAACAGCTAAAGTATCTCCAGAAGTATTGGAAAGTAAAATTTTAATAGTCGTTAGGCCATCCACCCAATTGGCCTTACTAACCGTTCCAGAACTTACATCTGATTGATCATCAAATTTCAAGATCTTTATACTCTGTCCTTGAACTGTAGAAAAAATTGCTATTGCAATTGTCACAAGAAGTAGATTTAAACGCATAGGTGAAATTTTAACTTCTAAATTTACTTATTTTTGTTGATACTTACAAAGTCTATTGCGGCTTGATTTTTGATCGGATAAGAGAAAAAACTATGAAATACTTTACAATTCTGGCATTGACAATCATTTCTTTCACAAGTATTGCGCAGGAAAAAAGATCTCTACCTTCTGTTGATGTTAAGACTCTTGATGGTAAAAACTTTAATACGGAAAACATTGACAATGAAGGCAAACCCATTGTAATCAGTTTCTGGGCAACTTGGTGTAGTCCGTGCAAAAGAGAATTAAATGCTATAGCTGAAGAATATGAGGATTGGCAAGATGAAACAGGAGTGAAGTTGATTGCTTTGTCAATAGATGACGCTCGAAATATGAGTAAGGTTGAGCCATATGTAAATGGAAAAGCATGGGAATATGAGGTCTATATCGATCCTAATAGTGATTTTCGCAGAGCGATGAATGTCAACAATGTTCCACATACATTCCTTTTAAATGGGAAAAAAGAAATTGTTTGGCAGCATAATTCCTATTCTCCAGGTGATGAGGAGGAATTGTACGAGTTGATTCAAAAAGTAGCGAAGGGGGAAGCCATAAACTAAATGTTGATGTTGCTTAGGTTTGCTTGTTTATCCATTTTTGTATTCTTTTCGATACTTAGCTATTCTCAAGATTTAGTAAACAAACTTTCTCAAGGAGAGATCCATGGGAATTTACAGATTGATGCTCAGTATTACAACGAGGATACTTTGATTGGAGCTATAGC
>JALEGO010000153.1 GCA_022763165.1 Flavobacteriales bacterium | reverse complement strand
TTCTGGTTTATCATCATTATTGACGACAGGATCACAAGCCCAAATTGATACAGCAAGGATAAAAAACAACGTATTTCTCATAATATGATACAAATGACAATACTAAAGTATAAAATATTCTACGTTATTGTGCTGGTTGTTGAAAGGCCTTTAAGATGTCAGTCAAAAACACCCCATAATCCCATGCAGTCCTCGAATCATATTGACCTAATCTTACAATTACAAGGTCATATGATGGAATTATAAATATTTTCTGCCCTTCAAACCCAGAAGCAAAGAATATGTCTCTTGGTAAGTTTGGCCAACGTCTATCATTTCCATCCTTTTCAAGGCCCGCATTCAACCAAAATTGAGCTCCATATTGTCCCTTATCAGATTTTGGTGTTGGAGTCTTGCTATATTCAACCCAGTTATCTGGTAATATCTGCTCTCCATTCCACCATCCATCTTTCAAATACAGCAATCCAAACTTTGCCCAATCACGAGCCGTGGCAAAACAAAATGAAGAGCCCACAAAATTGCCTGTCACATCTAATTCCATAACTGCACTGCTCATTCCTAGTTTATCGAAAAGCTTGGCATATGGTTGATTGACATGATCCAAACCAAGAGACTGAAGAGTATCAGCTAAAAATTTACTCAATAGATTAGTTGTTCCACTTGAATAATACCAGACATCATCAGGTTGGGCACCCAATTTAGATTTGATCGCTACAGAGTACGCTCCTTGTGAATTGAAAAGCATATTTGTCGCATCTGATGGTTTACCATATTCTTCCTCAAAATCCAATCCGCTGCTCATCCTCAGTAAATGGTCCCAAGTAATAGAACTCCTTTCATCATTCCAGTATTTACGACCAATTTCCTCTTTAATATTGAGGTTTTGTTCTTTTACGGTAATCCCTATCAGCGCATTGACAATACTTTTGGTCATAGACCAACCCGTTTGTCTTGTATTCTTATTAAAGCCTTCACCATATCTCTCTGAAACTATTTTATCCTTATGAATGACCAGAACGGCCCTGGTCCTTTTTTTGTTATTAAGGTCTGTTTCATTGAAATTATTGTCAATTGCCAATTTCAACAATTCCATATCAATGTTGTCAAAACTTGCATAAGCTGAATCCATTCTGCTTCCGTATGGCCAAGGTATGGTATCAAGTCCATTACTGGTTCGGTTGGGTGGCTCAACTTCTTCAAAAGAACCATCGTATAACAAGGTGCAACCTAATCCATCTCTATATATTGCTTTTCTCTTATAAAATCCAAAAGCATCACTCTCCACAAATTTCTCAGCCTGATTTACTTCGATGTTGACATAGGATAGCTTTGATAATTCTTGAGATTTGATATCATCCAAATTTCGGTTAGATAAAAACAGGCATGAGCACACGGTTTTTGCAGCATAACCGTTAGCTATAGGCAGCGCCTTCGAAATGTAGTTATAACCGAGAATTAAGCCTATTACAAGGAAAAGGAGTATTCCTCTAACTATCTTTTTCTTCACGGCTACAACCTTAACATTCTAAACAATTGGCTCTGATCATTTTGGAAGGTAATCTTCAGGAAGAATACACCTGGAATCAATTGACTAGTATTGATTCCGGCATTTTGACTCTGAACCTTGTTGTAAAGTACTTGTTTACCTAGTTGATCGAACATTTCATATTCCTTGATTATCAATTCTGAATTGATGTTTATTTGTGTTTCAAAAGGGTTGGGGCCTATTTCGACAGAAACGAGTTCATTCAAGTCCTGCACGCTGCTAGCAGGATCTTCAGTGACTGCCAAGCTAGAAGTATAAATCTGATCCCCTGTTGTATTCGAAAAGCCGTCAGCAGCATTCATCGATGCATAGAAAGTTAAGTTACCAGTCCCAGAAGATGGCGCTATCCAATCAAAGGTCCAAGTCTTAGAATCATTTCCAGCTGTGCTAGAACCGGTATGTGTCATATATGCGCCCCCTCCATTTATTTGTGTATTTGCCGATGCGACAAATGTTCCCTTAAAGGCTCCAGAACCGTCTTGATTGGTCATAGAAAACCCAAAAGTATTTACACCAGTTTGAGCAACAGTAGCATTAATCGTATAAGTTTGGCCAGCAATATAACCTGAGGATGGGATATCAGAGGTGATCCAACCCATTGTATCAATTACAGTAAACTGATTATGGCATCCAGCACAGGTGGACTCACCAGGAGCTCCAGTCCTACCTGTAGGACCTGCATTTTGATTGGAATGAACAGAACCATTATTGATTCTTATAAACAGCACCAAAGCAAAGGCGACAGGTAGTATTATAATAACTTTTTTGATCGTTTTCATAGTTCCCAATTTTTGAGTTTTAAATTTTCCAAAGCCAAGTTCAATAACTTAATACTTTCAGCGATGTCATTTTTATTTACCATCTCCACTACTTGATGAATATGACGAGTAGGAATTGAAATCGCACCAGCAATCGAACCACCCGCAGTCATTCTTTGTAAGGCCGAAGTATCAGTCCCACCCGCTGGTAGGATTTCAGATTGCCACTTAATACCATTATCGTTGGCCAATTCTCTTAAATAAGCCACCATTCTTGTATCACAAATCGTTCGTGAGTCCATAATTTTTATGGCGGTGCCATGCCCTAATTTTGTTACTACTTCCTCAGGTTTAGCTCCTGGCACATCGTACGCAATGGTAGTATCAAGACAGATACCAAAGTCTGGCTGAATCTTCATCGTTGCTGCATTAGCTCCCCGAATCCCAACTTCCTCTTGAACTGTGAATGTAGCATAGGTATCGTAGGCTACAGATTTCATCCTTTTTAAGGCTTCAATCAAAATGTATACTGACACTCTATTGTCCAAGGATTTGCAGTTCACATTTTCTCCTATTTCAACAAGTTTTCTTTCTCTTGTTATCGGGTCTCCAACAGATACAATCTTTTCTACTTCGTCTTTGCTTCTTCCAAGATCTATAAAGTAATCATCGGATTTTGCAACTTTTGCTCTTTCCTCTGCAGTCATCACATGAATGGGTTTACTTCCCATCACACCAATAACATCCTCTTTTCCTTTAACAATAACTCGTTGTGCGGTATGCGTTTTTGGGTCAAAACCTCCCAAACACAAAAACCTAACAAAGCCATCATCATCAATGTGTTTGACTATAAATCCGATCTCATCCATATGAGCAGCGACCATAACCTTTTTGGACGAATCACCTTTTTTGAGCGCAATCAGATTGCCCATATTATCAATTTCAAAGTCATCAATATGATCTTTGATTTCAGAAAGAACTAAGTCTCTTATGTCATTCTCAAATCCCGGAGCACCGGAAACTTCGCATATCCTAGCTAATAGTTCAACATCAATATCCATACTTCAATTAGTTCACGTAACTTAATTTCAACATATTCGATTTACCTTTTTCATTTATAGGCATACTTGCAACATTCACTACCAGATCATTCTCTTCAACTTCTCCATTCTTACGAAGAATATATTTTATATCAGCGATGGTGTGATCTGTACTTACAAATTTATCATAATAAACTCCTTTGACTCCCCAGATTAAACTGAGCATGTTCAAAATCTTATGGTTACTTGTAAATACATAAATCCATGCTTTGGGCCTATAGCTTGAGATCTTGAATGCGGTATAACCTGAAAATGTCATAGTTACGATAGCCTTTGCATCGACATTTCGTGCAAGATTACAGGCATTGTCACAAATAGAATCCGTTATCAATCTTTCCTCGTTACCTAAATTTAGCTCATGCTCCATGTGGTAAATTTTATCTGAGGTCTCTATTTTATTCACAATTTTCGACATGGCCTCTATCACCTTTACCGGAAATTTTCCGACTGAAGTCTCGGCACTTAGCATTACAGCATCTGCACCATCCAAAACAGCATTTGCAACATCATTTACTTCAGCTCGAGTTGGTGTGATATTTTCAATCATGGACTCCATCATCTGAGTAGCAATTATCACAGGTTTAGCCTGTTTCATGCACTCTGTTACAATCTCTTTCTGTATGAGGGGCACATCTTGCATGGGCAGCTCAACGCCTAAGTCGCCTCTAGCGACCATGACACCGTCCGATTCGCGAATGATATGTTCCAAATCATCAACTGCCTCCGGCTTTTCGACTTTGGCGATTACTCTAGCATCGCTTCCTGAATCTCTTATAATGTGTTTTAACTCAATAATATCTGATGCTGACCTTACAAATGAAAGAGCAACCCAGTTCACGTTGTTCTCAAGGGCAAACTTTAAATCTTCTCGATCGTTTTCAGTCAAACTTGGTAAAGAGATATTAGTATTTGGTAAGTTGACACCTTTCTTCGATGATAATTTACCTCCATGAAGGACTTTCGCCTTAACTTCATCTTCGTTATTTGTAGACACAACCTCCAGAATGAGTTTACCGTCATCAATCATGATTTTCTCACCAGCCTTTACATCCTCGGCAAATTTCGTGTATTGAATAGATACTTTTTTACTATTTCCAACAATTTGGTCTGTGGTAATGATCAGCTCTTCTCCATCTTTAATAACAACCTGATTGTTCTCAATGTCACCTATTCTCATTTTTGGGCCACCTAAATCTGCTAGCAAAGCTACGTGAAATCCGTACTTCTCGTTCAGAGCATTAATATTATTAATGACTTTCAGATGGTCCTCATGCTTTCCATGTGAGAAATTCAAACGGCATACATTCATGCCTGCCTTTATCATTTCAAGAAGCGTTTCTGATTTATAGGACGCAGGACCAATGGTCGCTACAATTTTTGTTTTCTTCATTTGTTAATATTCTGTAAAGTATAAAATTAAGTTGATAAAAAGTAGGTTTACGTTAATCAAATATTAAATTATCCTTAGAGGGTAAATCGTCCGCATCTAATTCGCATACATAAATAAAATGAGGAACATCTTTTAAACTACCTAGTATCTTTTTCTTATCCACAACCTCATGAAAACCATTGATCACCAAGAAATAGTCAATGTGCTTACACTCCTTTATGAGATAATTGTTTTGCCCAATGTTTTTAACGACATTGAAATCCAGTCTATTGAATTCATCATGGTGATGATATAAGGAAAATTGATCCTGATATTCACTTTTCATTTTAATATTGAAGTCATCCTCCTTGATCAATTCTATGTCCAGCACATTATTGATGTACCAACAAACCCGATAATCCTTCAAATGACAAGATATTGCGAAAATCAAAAAATCGTAGTCAATATGGAATTCTAGCTGGGTTTTCAAGTCTTCTTTTAACAAAGAAAACTGAAATAAAGGATCAAATTTCTTTCAACAATTGAAGTTTTTCACAGGCCTCTTTTGATGCATTTTGCTCTGCAATCTTTTTGGATCTACCAATACCATTGGTAAAGGCATTATTGTCCAATACGATATTTGCTTCATAATCGCCATTTTCATCCCTGTCAGAAGATGTACGAAACTTCAATTGTTTCCCATGTTTATGACAATACTCTATCAATATCCCTTTATAATTCAGGTCAATTTTGTGGATCGTTTTGAAATCGATTTGATGGTCCAATATTCCAGCAATCACCTTAAACGTTTGAGTGTATCCTAGATCCAGGTAAACCGCTCCAATGAGAGCTTCAAAGACATTTCCCAATATTGAAGTATGGGTAATATCGATTGATTTATCAATCTTAACAATTGACTGGAGATCAAGAGATTTACCGATAGCATTCAAGCTTTTTCGGCTGACAATTTTCGCTTTAAATCGAGTCAGATCGCCCTCCTCCAAGCGATCAAACTTTGTGTATAGAATATGGGATATGACGCTTCCCAAAATGGAGTCTCCTAAAAACTCTAGTCTTTCATAATTATTGTTCTTATCCTCAGAAATTGACTTGTGGGTGAGTGCTTCATCATAAAATGAAAAATCATTTATCTTGATATTGAATCTACGGTTTATGAATTCTTCTGTTGAACTCTTTTTTCTGAAGATTCCTCGGAGATTTTTGAACACCTATTCTGAATATTTTTTCATGAGCACGGAGGCATTGTGTCCTCCAAAACCAAAGGTGTTGCTCAAGGCAGCATTCACTGTTTTATGCTCAGCCTTATTTAGTGTTAGATTCAATTTAGAATCAATTTCCTCATCGAAGGTTTTATGATTTATAGTGGGTGGAATAATGGATTGATCGATTGCCATAAGCGTTGCTATAGCCTCAACTGCTCCAGCAGCTCCAAGAAGGTGACCCGTCATGGATTTTGTAGAACTTATGTTCAGATTGTAAGCTTTATCACCAAAAATGTGCTGAATCGCCTTAATCTCGGCTATATCACCCAATGGTGTTGATGTACCATGAACATTGATGTAATCAATATCATCGATGGTCATTTGAGCATCAGCAAGGGCTTCTTTCATAACATTTTTTGCACCAAGTCCTTCTGGATGTGGAGCAGTTAGATGATAAGCGTCAGCGGTTGCTCCGCCTCCTTTGACCTCTGCATATATTTTAGCGCCCCTGGCTTTAGCATGCTCTAATTCTTCCAGAATTAGCGCTCCTGAACCTTCTCCAAGAACAAAACCATCACGATTTTTATCAAATGGACGAGAAGCACCTTTGGGATCTTCATTGTTGGTAGAAAGTGCTCTTGACGCATTGAAGCCTCCTATTCCCGCCTCTACCACCGTAGCTTCGCTTCCACCAGCAACAATGATATTGGCTTTTCCCAATCGAATATAGTTGAAGGCATCAATGAGAGCATTGGTTGAAGATGCACATGCGGAGACTGTAGTGAAGTTTGGCCCTCTAAAACCATTCAACATTGAGATATGCCCTGAGGCAATATCAGCAATCATCTTAGGAATAAAGAATGGATTGAACCTTGGCGTACCATCACCTGATGCAAAGTTCATTACTTCATCTTGGAAGGTTTTAAGACCCCCGATACCAGAACCCCAAATCACTCCAATTCGGTTATGATCTAGATCCTCCGTAATATTTGCATCCTTAATGGCCTCACCACTAGATACAATCGCGAATTGAGAATATCTATCCAGTTTTCGTGCCTCTTTCCGATCCATAAAATCCAATGGATCAAACCCCTTCACTTCACAAGCGAATCTGGTTTTAAATTTTGAGGCATCAAATAGTGTAATACTATCTGCTCCACTCACGCCTTGTTTCAGGGCGTCCCAATAGGCATCTTTGGTGTTTCCTATTGGCGTAATGGCACCTAGACCGGTAACAACAACTCTTTTAAGTTGCATGTTTTAAATGGTGTTAACTTAACTTACGTTTTCTTGAATATATTTTACAGCTTCTCCAACTGTAGCAATATTCTCAGCTTGATCATCAGGAATAGCGATATTAAATTCCTTTTCAAATTCCATTATTAGTTCAACTGTATCAAGTGAATCTGCACCTAAGTCATTTGTGAAGCTTGCTTCCATTGTTACTTCTCCTTCGTCTACTCCTAGCTTGTCTACAATAATAGAAACAACTTTTGATTGAATATCAGACATTTTACTTATCCTTTAATGGTTAATGGGTGCAAAGTAAATAAATTTTCCGTTTGATTTTCAAAAAATAGTTCTTCTAAAAAAATTCGATGATCTCATTTAAAGATTTGCGCTGAATATCGGGGACTGTTGCATCCTTTCTTGGATAGCCAATTGGGAGCAAAAGAAAGGCACGCTCATTTTTTGGACGACCTAATACATCTGAAAGGAAATTCATCGGACTTGGCGTATGTGTTAGCGTAAACAAACCCGCATTATGGATAGCCGCAATTAAAAACCCTGAACTAATCCCTACAGACTCATTTACATAATAATTCTTACCTCCGTCATCTTCATAGAGCTTTTTAAACACTATGATTAAAGCTGGAGCCTCTTCCAGAAACTCTTTATTTTCATCGGTTCCCAATGGTTTCAGGTCTTCCTTCCATTGATCACTCATCCTTGAAGTATAGTTGATTTTTTCTTCATTCTCAGCCATTTCTCTAATCTTAGACTTGATCTTTTGATCTCTTACCACGCAAAAGGTCCATGGCTGTTTGTTGGCCCCCGAAGGAGCTTGACCAGCAGTTTCGATGACATTTTTTATGACCTCATCCGGGACTGGAGTGTTCTCGTAAAACCTCAGGGATCGTCTTTTTCTCATTAATTCCAGAAAAGCCTTACTTCTTGTTTTTGATTCTTCCAATTCTACCTTATCATGAACCAGGGGGATGTGCTCAAAGCCATTAATGATCATAATTCTTAGTTTTATTTGTAAAATTGTCTTTGATGGTGAATTTAGCAATTTTTGGATCCGGAAGAGGTTCGAATGCCGAAAAAATAATTGAACGATTTCAAAGCTCGACTAAAATTAGGGTGGCGCTAATTGCTTCGAACAAAGAAGATGCGGGCATCCTTGAATTATCCAAAAAACACGACATCCCGAGCCATTTGATAACAGATTCTGAATCACTCATTGAAAAACTTTCTGAAAGAAAAATTGAGTATATCGCACTTGCAGGATATCTGAAGAAAATTTCGCCTGAGTTGGTCAAAGCATTCCCGGACCGAATGTTTAATATACACCCTTCTCTTCTCCCAAAATATGGAGGAAAAGGAATGTACGGTCTAAATGTTCACAAAAAAGTTATCGAAAATGGAGACAAAAATTCAGGGATAACTATTCATTATGTCAATGAAAACTACGAT
>JALEGO010000152.1 GCA_022763165.1 Flavobacteriales bacterium | reverse complement strand
CTGTAGTTCCTCCTGTAGCTGATGCTGTAGCACCACCATTAGTTAGTCCATTACAGGTAACGTTGCTATCAACAACTGCACTTGCAACCAATAATGCGGGTTCAGTTATTACTGCTGTATCAACAGCCGTGCATCCATTTGCATCTGTAACGGTAACAATATACTGTCCTGCACCAACTCCTGTAATTGAAGCAGTTACTGCTGAATTACTCCACAAATATGAATATGCTACTGTCCCTCCTGACGCAGATGCTGTGGCACCTCCGTTTGTTAATCCGTTACAAGTAACATTACTATCAACAACAGTACTTGCCATTAATGATGAAGGTTCTGTAATCTGAACTGAATCTACAGCTTGACATCCAAATCCATCCGTAGCTGTTACGATGTATGTTCCAGCAGTTAACGTATTAATTGATGATGTATTGCCTCCATTATTCCAAGAATAAGTGTAGGACGCAATTGAACCACTAAATACGGCAGATGCACCTCCATCCGCAAAACCATTACAAGAAACATTACTATCAACTTGTACTGTTAAAGTCGGATCCAATACAACTAAATCTATCTGAGTACTGAAACTCTCGCAACCTTGAACTATTTGAGTCACATAGAAAGTGGCATTGCTATCCAATGCAACATTCCAAATGGTATCTCCATGCACAGAATCTGTTAATAAAATATCAGTATACCACATCGCTGTAGCACCGGAATCAACACCCAACAAAATATTGAATGTATCACCGATGCAAATCGTGTCATTGTTTAATGTGAATGACGGAACAGAAGGATTTCCAACGTTTGGTACATCAACCACAACTTCAGGTGCATTACAGCCAGAACCAGAAATCACATTCAAGGTGTAAGAGCCAACACCCAAGTTGAACAAATTACTTGATGTTGAAAGAACGCTGTCATTTGCATCTGTCCATTCATAGGTATAAGGCATATCAAAAGCATTGTCTATAATCACAACATTACTTATGCTACCGGTATTGATATCACAGGCTGAGGCGGTAATATCTAATTGATTCGTATCTACTTCAATGCCTATTATTGATGGAAATTGATTAAACACATCTGAGCCACAACCATTATGTACGGTTAATTCTATGTTCATAAAACCATTCATGGCATAAGCGTGCGAGACATTTTGCCCAGAAGCTGAATTGCCATCTCCAAAGTCCCAAGAATAGGTATTGTTCAGATCAACATCATCAGCCATTAACTCAATAGTATCTCCAACGCAGTAGTTAAATTGATCTAAAGAAAAATTAGCACTTGGAAGGCTGTTCGTTCCATTATAAAAATTGAAGTTTATAGTTGAATCCACACCACAACCTGTACTAATAGTAACAGAAACGTTATATGATCCTAGAGTGTCAAAAACATGCCATGGATTTTGGATGCTATCATTTGGTGTTCCATCATCCCATTGCCATACAAATGAAGTGCCTCCTACTGCGAAGAACTCCGCTGTATCTCCAGGACAAACTTCACCTGAATCAGGACCAAATACCAACAATGTTGGATTGCTGTTTGAATTTGTTACAACTATGGTATCTAAATAAGTTAATGTATTGCCACATAAATTTGTTGACTCAAATCTAATTGGGTATGTACCCAACGAAGCGTAAGTGTGAATAGCAGTGACATCGGTCAATAATGTATCATTTACCGGAGGTACATCAATAAGGGAATCGCCATCTCCAAACCAAATGCTATACAAATTCAAAGGATTACCTCCTTGATCAGCGGCAAAAAACACTTGCTCTCCTGGACAAATTGTATCCGGAACTACGAATAAACTATCATCTGGTACTGTCGTGGTATCGATATCTACGTACAAGAAAGCTGTATCGGTAGCATTACAATTGTTTATCATTATGAATTGAACCTCATAGAGTCCTGCACTTGAATATACATGAGAGGTATCGTAAACGGCTGCTGAGTCACCATCCCCAAACAACCAATACTGAACACCGCTCACTCCATTTATGGAAGAAAAATTATCCCATTCTACAGTTTCTCCGGGACAAAACTTCAATGTGTCTGCTCCAAAGTCATCTTCAAAAAAGATTTGGGTAAATGGTGAATTGAAAGGATTATATTGAACATTAACCAAGAAGTTACTGGTATCACTGTTTCCGCAAGAGTTTGTCAGAATTAATTCTACATCATATGCTCCAGTATCACTGTAAGAATAATCAAAGTCATTACTTGTAATGATGCTGCCATCATCCATGTTCCAGGTATAAGATCCTGCTTCAAATCCTTCAATACTTAACTCCTCTTGAGGACATAAAGTCAAAGGATTTACGCTGACGTTGTTTGCATCAGGGATAAGATTAAGATTTCTTTGTATGACAATTGTATCATAGCCGTTGCTACCACAATCATTAAGTTTCAAGATGACCTCCATATCAACTGTATCCATAACGAATTCTGGTTCGGCCAACATTGACGTATCGCCTTTTGAGGTAATCCATAAAAATGAGTCGGCTCCAAAATAGAATGTGCTGAATTCAATCACATCTCCAGGACATGCCTCAGTCACAGATGAATTAATTGTAAAAAGTGGCTCAGGACCATTCTCAATTTTTACCACCTGAGAATCCAATACTTCACACTCTCCATATACATGATACCAGTACCAATGATATCCTGTATCAGAAAAAGATTTGTTGTAAGGGTTTCCATTTCCAGTCTCAGAATCGTCAAAGAACCAAACGACTGAATCCACATCAAAGTTGGTAAATACCTCATAAGGGAACGCTTCATTTGGACAAACTGTTGAACTATCAAAAGGATTAACTCCTGTAATACCTTTAACATCTATTTGCATCGAAAAAGACGCTAAATGCACACCATTGGTATCCATATCCAAGGTAGCAAAGTAAGTTCCAGTATTGTTATAGGTATGACTTACATTTTGACCTGCAGCATATCCTCCATCACCAAAAAACCACTGATAACCAATGCTATTTGGGTCAAGTCCAGCGGTGTTCGAAGTATTTGTAAAGTTTACTGTTAAAGAATCACAAGCCATGTTATTATCCACCATGAAGGAGGCTTGATTTCCGAAACCGCAAGCGAATAAAAGATTGACATTTATTACACTATCACAACCGTCAATAGTCGTTAATGTATCGTTTATTAAACTAGGTCCAGAATATAAATCCCCATTGGGTGAAATATAGCCATTGCAAGCTTGAACATTGACAATTGTATCAAATGAATGATTAATTAGTGCATGAACAAATATCAAACTATCACAACCTGAAATGGTCATCATGGTATCAACATAATCACCGGAGGCAAACCAAACCTGATTCCCTGAAGGTGAAACTGTAGAATCGCATTCCTCTATAGTATCATTGCTAGAAATGGGAGGATCTTTGGTAATGTTCATTGTATCCAGTATTTCTGAACAGTCAGAACATGAAGGCGATCCTGAAAACCATGATGGCCCATTTGTACGGTATCCCGTAATACCAGAACTTGAACCATCAGCAAAACTATCTCCTACATTCTCTTGTAGTGAATAATAAAGTTCAAGATTTGTTTCATTTCCATCTAAACAGGAATACATATTGTCGCCAACTTCCATCCCAGTTCTCACATCTGACCAAACGCGAATGTCATCCAACCCACCATTTAGGAAGTAGTTTGGTGTACCTGAATCATGTCCAGCACCAACCAGAATTTCACCGTTGTTTGTAATATTTGTTGGACCATTATTGGACGCAACAAATTCACCCACATCTTCTCCGTCAATATAGAAGTCAACACCTGAACCATCACCATTACCATTATAAGTTACAGCAACGTGATGCCAAGTGTCATCTCTTAAATCTACAAGGCCATTTACATAAATATAAGTAGCCGTGTTAAAGTTTTCAATAAGGAAAAACTCAGGCAAACCATTGTTTCCAATTTGAAGTCCCCAACCAGTGTAATTTGCTCCTTCATATTTACCAATGATCCCAGGGAAGTTTGCTGTTGTAGGATCTAGTTTTATCCATGTCTCAATTGTGAAATTTGACCCTACATTGAAGTTTAAGTCTGTAGTATTAAAGGTATTTACATATTGATTAACACCATCAAAATCTAATGCCCATTGGCCTTGTGCGGCTTCTACATAATATGATCGAGTTGTGTCTACTGTATCCCCCTGAAAAGTTAATCCCGAGCCATCTCCAAGTTGAACATCAATAACTGAATCTGTGTCTAAATCTCTTAAGAAGTATAATATCCCATTTTGTGAAGAATTCATGGTAATCTCAACGGCACCAAAGCAATCCTGGGCTTCAGTGAATGTAAAACTCGTTTGAATGTCATCAGGTTCGTTAATGTTTATAAAATCGGTCACGCCACAACCATTGCCGTCTGTTACTGAAGCAGAATAGAAACCGGGACCTATTGAGGATACGGACGGAGTTATATCACCAGTGGTCCAGGAGTAGGTGAAAGAACCAACACCTCCAGTGGCTTGGAAAGTCATGGCAGCATCTGCAGAGCCAAAACAAGATATATTGGTATCAATTACGATTTGAGCACTTACCGCAGTTGGAGGTTCAGTGATTGTGGCACTTGCAGTGGCCGTCAGTCCATTGTTGTCCTGAACTGTAACAGTATAGTTTCCAGCTGCAAGTCCTGTTATGGTGTTTGTCGTTGAAGAAACATTGGGTGTTGAAGCACCATTGCTCCAAAAATAGCTATAATTAGGTGCTCCAGGAGTGACGGTTGCTGTCATAGTACCCGTTGCATCTCCAAAACACAGAACATTTGTTTGTGAGGTAATGGCAATTGCAGGAGGCGGATCAGCTGGGGCAACTGTAAAGCCGCATGCTGGACTGGCAAACATGGTTGTACTATTGGAATTGTAATTGCTTTCATCCATCAAGGCGTTCAATAAATCTTCTTGGCTTCCAGAATTAGGGGTACAGTCGTATTGCCAATTATCCACATGGACTGATGTAGCAATTGCATTGACACCTTCCGTTAAACCGGGAGGTTTATGCGTATTAAGACTTGAAGAACCCACAGAATTGCCATGAAAACCTCCAGCCCTGTGTGAAAAGGCATAAACGAAAGAAGGACTTCCTTGCGTTCCAGTGTAAACCAATATTTGGTCTCCTCCACCTGAAACACTAAAGCTTCCAGATCTTGAGGCTGATCCATGCGATGCCGAAGGCGTAGTCGTAGGTGTTGTAATCGCAACTTCTGTTCCGGCTGACAATGTTCCTGTATATGTCCAAGTGATAATTCCTTCGGAAGCTGCCGTAAAGGCGTTTGTGACAGTGTCCCAGCCCAAATCAGTAAAATGGACTTCAGTGGTACCGCTGATATCTTTTAGTAATACAAAAGAAAAGTCATCAGAGCCATCTGCATTCATGCTAGTTAAGGCTATATCTCCTGGCCCAGGAACGGTCGCAAATATTTGAACACTAAGTATACAAAACGCTGCAAAAAAGTAAAGATTTTTCATATTTTTTTAGGATAATTCAATGCAAACTTAAAATAATAAGACATCTGATAAATAAGAGATAAGAACAATCTCTTAAAGTTTTTATTAAGATATTTTTATGCAAAACTTCTTCTTCGAAAGCATGCATTACGCAAACTGACAATCAGGGTTACAATTTGTTAACTATTTTTTGAGAATTGTGAATAAGTAGTTCGTTTCGAACAACTTTTCTATCTTCTTGTATTGCTTTAGTTGAAGACCTTTCGACAAAGCGATAGTTTGAATCCTATCAATCTGACAATCCTCACTCAGTATCATTAAAACCTCATTGAATTGAATGTCATGAAGTTCATCGAAAAGTCTTGAAAAATAGTCAAAATCTGTCCCACAAAACCAAGCTTTCTCTTCAATATTTTTGGGGTCTTTTGGGTAATATGGAGGGTTGATCAAAATAAGATCAAAGTCATTTGGTAACGTTTCAAATAAGTCTGACTTTACAATGGTTAGTTGAACATCGTTGAGCTGTGCATTCGACTTGACGCAATTGATTGCTTGGTCTGAGATATCTGAAGCCCAAACCTTTGCTTGTTTTAAAGCTGCAAATATGGAAACAATTCCAGTACCACAACCTAATTCAAGCACCTTTTCATCTTTAATTTCTCTTTCGTCCAACTCATCCATCAAAATCTTTGTGCTCAATGTCAGATGTGGATGAAAAACCCCTGGTTCAACAGAAATGGTTATTCCTTTATAATTAAATGGTCTGGGTTTGGAAAAATACCATCTAGAGTAGTATTTTAAGAATGGATGTGAAATCTTTTTAATTAAATTTCTAAATGTGCTTCGCATCAAGGCAAATATAGCGCTTTGACCAATTCCTGAAGAGAAAGAGTAATTTTAGTTAAAAGAATAACTGAATGTTTAAGCTATCCGCTTAAAATTCAAAATTCTGTATTGGAGAAGAAACATCTACCAAAGTTCCATTCGGGTCTTTCAACAACAAACGTCTTTGTCCATAAAATGTGTCAGTCGGTTTATCAATAATTTCAAATTCCTGTAATTCGGCAATCTTAAATATTTCGTCCACATTGTCAACCACGAAAGTCACATAAAATCCTTGTGCGTTGTTTTGGAAGCCTTTGGGCACAATTTCATTCGTTCGGCTAATTATTCCCAATTCGAATTTTTTATCTTCCGAAATCAGATGAACAAACCAATCACTATCATAGTCCACGTTGAAGTCGAAAAGTTTGGTGTAAAAATCTCGGCTTTCCACTAAATTATCTGAACAAATGTTTGTTATGATTCGATTTATTCTTTTCATTTTTTCTCTTTATACTTTCAATAGATTCAGGGAAATGTACAATTCCCAACATGTCAGGGCTACTCCGAGTAGAAACCTTGAACCTCCGGTTGCCTGTATTTCCAGATCTTGTGCAATGCTTTAATCTCATATGGAGCGTTGTAAAAGCTAGAACGGTATCTCCACTTGGAAATGTTTCTTATAAGGCTTCTCTTGAAACCCTTAATTCTAATATCCGAAATGGTCGGGTAAAATCCGTTCAAAACCGTCTCAAAATTTTTGATATAATCCACCATTTCAGCTGTCAACCAAGGTGTTAAAGGGTTCTTTCGAAGATCGAATTTTTCCCAGGTTGGATCCAGCCAATCCTCTAGTTTTTCCGGAAATTGAAACCCCTGACTTTTTACCTGCTCAAAGAGTTCAGAGCCCTCGGTAGGAACTGGGCTGTATACATAAATGATAATCTCCGTATCCGGGTTAATGGCTTTTATTTCCTTTATGAATTCTACATCTTCCTTAATTTGCTTCCAGACTTGCGCCTCAGTTTCCCCTGGCATTCCCAAAACAAAAGAGTATTCTGGGATAATATTGAATTTCTTAAGTCTGGCTGCGAAATCCTTTATTTGCTGTCCTGTTTGGGTCCCCCCTTTATTCATGCTTTTTAGCACATCATCATTTCCTGTTTCCGCACCGAAGAATATCATCTTGCATCCGGCATCAGAAATCGTTTGAAGGGACTCGTCTGTATACTTGTGCATAGTATCGATTCTTGCCTCGCCCCACCATTGCATATTGTCCTCCATTACCAACCGAGCGAACTCTACTGTCCGTTTTTCAGATACGAAAAAGTTATTGTCATGAAATTCAATAGCATCTGCCCCAAAATTCTCTTTCAGGTATTTGATATCAGTATATATGTTTCCAGCGGACTTACCTTTCCACCTGGCATTGTAGATTGGCACCACCGCACAAAAGGAACAAGTGAAAGGACAACCAAAACTTGAATGGTACGCAATTGTTTTATTACCTAGAAAAGTTCTTGCCAAATAGTTATCTAAGTGGTAGTGTTCGTTCAGGTATTTGTATGGAAGAGCAGGAAGTTTATCTTGATCTAAGAGCGTTTGCTTTTTGGTCTTAACTACTTCATTAGATTTTTTAAAGATTAAATTTTCGATGTCATTTAGACGGTCTAAATCATTGGATTCTATTGCGTCCAACAGACTTGGGAAAGTAGTGTCCCCTGGCCCGTTTACTATATAATCAACAAATCCGGATTCAATTACAGATTTGTATTGATTAGAAGCAAAATAACCACCCCAAACTGTAATTGTCTTTGGAAATAACTCTTTGATTTTTTTGGTAATTGG
>JALEGO010000151.1 GCA_022763165.1 Flavobacteriales bacterium | reverse complement strand
TTCCTTCTGTGTTAGTTTCCACAAAATATTGCATGATCTCAGGTCGAAAACTTTCGAGTAAATATCTGAAATGACCAACAATTGGAAAATTTCTTCGAATGGCATGCTTTTTCTGAAGAAGATCATAAATCGCGATGATCGACAACAGCGCGAAAGGAATGCATAGCCAAATTATATTCGTCTCAATAAAGACTCCTGCTAAAATTATTAGCAGTAAAGGTAACATTGATATGTATATGAATAGTTTACGCACCTTAATTGAAGTTATTATTTAAATAATTCAGTTTCCAATTCGGGCCATTTAAGTGGTAATTCTTTAAGCATTTTAAGTGTTTCTTTGGCTACGTAATAAGCCTTGTACCAATTCTGATCTGAAGGAACCATATGCCAAGGGACGGGGTTACTACATTTCTCGAAAATACGCTCATAAACTTTCATAAATTCATCCCAGTGTTTACGGGTTTCCCAATCACCATCACCATGTTTCCAATGTTTATGCGCTAAATCAATACGTTCTTTGAGCCGCACCTCTTGCTCGTCATACGAAACGTTTAAGAAGAATTTGAGCATGAGTGTATTATTATCTAGCAATAATCTCTCAAAATTGTTGATATGTTCATAGCGCTTATTTATTGTTTCGGCATCTATATAACCATACACAGAAGGAACTAAAATATCTTCATAATGGGAGCGATTGAATATCTTAATTTGGCCCTTTTCTGGGACCGCGTCATGCACACGCCAGAGAAAATCATGTGCAAATTCCTTTTCAGTAGGTTTTTTAAAGTATTTTACTGTACAACCATTTTGATTCAATGGACCAAAAACTTTGCGTGCAACACCGTCTTTGCCCGAAGCATCCAATCCCTGAAAGATCACGAGCATAGAATACTTTTTCTGCGCATAAAGTATTCTTTGACGTTCTATGATTTCCTTTATCATGTTCTTCGTCTCTTCCTTGGCAGAATTCTTATCTAAGTCTTCTGGGGCACGAGTTGGTAAATCAGCTATCTTCAAATTCATCTAAAACTAACTTATTATCTTTTTCTTGATCTAGAACTACTTTTCTTTATTCCTAAGGCACCGAGCAATCCTCTTGCCACCTCTCTAACAATTGTTCTTCCCAATTGCCTCACCATAGTATTCTTACTCAGGGATTCCATTATTGAAGGCTCATTCTTTTTTCGCTTTCTGGAGACCTCTTTATCAGCTCTTTCTATATCCTTTTTAACTTCTTGCTGATGTTCATCGTCCTGAGCTGTTTCTATCTTTGATTTTAATATTTCATACGCACTTTTTCTGTCAATCTCTTCATTATACTCTCGCACAAGATCCGAATCTTCAACTAATTCGTTGATTTCTTTCTTGGTAAGAATATCCATGCGCGTTTTGGGAGCTCTCATGAGTGTCGCTGCTAGAGGTGTTGGAATACCCTTTTCGTTTAAAGCCGTAATCAGAGCTTCACCAATTCCCAAAGAGGTCAAGACTTGATCTGTTTCATAAAATGCTGAAATTGGATAATTTTCCGCGGTTCTTTTAATTGCCTTTCTGTCTTTTGCAGTAAAAGCTCTCAGTGCATGTTGTACCTTTAAACCTAGTTGACTCAGTACTGCATCCGGAACATCATCAGGGTTTTGAGTAATGAAGAAGAGACCAACTCCTTTTGAGCGAATGAGTTTGACAATTGCTTCAATTTGATCCATCAAAGCATTAGATGCATTTTTAAACACCAAATGTGCCTCATCAATAAATATGGCCAATTTTGGAACATCATTGTCTCCCCTTTCCGGAAATGTGTTGTAAACTTCAGCTAGAAGACTCAGCATAAACGTTGAGAAAAGCCTAGGGCGATCTTGAATATCCGTCAAGCGTATAATTGATATCACACCTTTATCATCCTTTTTTCTAAGCAAGTCTTCAACGTCAAAAGACTTTTCCCCAAAGAAAATGTCTGCATCCTGTTGTTCTAATTCAACGATTTTTCTGATGATGGTGTTTACAGAGCTGGATGAAATAGCTCCATACATCTCCGTAAAAGCCTTTTTGCCTTCACCAATTGCATATTGTAGTGTTTGTTTGAGGTCTTTTAAATCTAGAAGGGGTAATTTTTCATCGTCACAATATTTAAAAATCACTGCCATAATGCCAGACTGCGTATCGTTCAAGTCAAGAATTTTGGAGAAAAGAACCGGACCAAATTCAGAAACGGTTGCTCTTAGTCGCACCCCAGGTTCATCGGAGAGGCTCAGCAACTCAACTGGACTAGGCTCAGGTTCATAGGGAATCCCAATGGCGCCATGTCTCCAAACAATATGATCATTTGAGCTGCCAGACTGCGCCAAACCACTGAGATCTCCTTTAAGATCCATTAGTAAACAAGGGACTCCTTTTGAAGAAAGCTGCTCGGCAATAATCTGTAGTGACTTCGTTTTTCCAGTTCCTGTTGCCCCAGCAATTAAGCCATGCCTATTTATTGTCTTTAGTGGGACTTTAATCAATGTATCCTGCACGCATTCTCCTTCATACATGGCGCCTCCAAGTACAATGAAGTCCTTTTTGAATGTATAACCTTTATCTATTGTTGCCTTGAACTTATCTCTCATCTAGTTCCATTTGAGGCAAATTTAATAAAGCAGGTCAAATTTGGACGTCTCGCCAGAAGTAATGGTTAAAAAGATCTTTTATGAATTCTTCAATTCTTGTAAAACACGAATTACAATATCTAAATTCCGATCATCTTTAGAACTAACATTAAGCTTAAGTGTGTTTGTTTCTAAAACTAGATTAAAATTATCCAAATTATTAGTTTCATTTTTAGTTTTAGGATGCTTATCTTTTTTTACTGTTGGGTTATTTATTTGAGTACTGACAGTTGTTGTTATACTATTGTCAACATTCTTCTCTTCTTCTGAAGAGAAGGACTTTAAGAATTGCATGCCTTCAAGAAAGTATTTGGCCACTTTGCTTGCGTGGTTTTTTGGAACTTCATATTGGTTGAACAGAATATCTGTGAGTGAATTTTTGTTGTATGCCTGATCCTTAAGATCATTGATAATCTTCTCAAATAATGGTGGTTTAATGAATGCCTCCTTCATTAAGGATAAATCATAAGTTGAGATAATAGAGCGACCAAGGTCAGTTAGTCTAAGATGTTTAGATTTAGAATGCAATAAACCATATTTAACACTTGAACCAACTGTAGTAGTAAAAACTCCGCTTAATGGTCTATTCATGTGCTTGGCACAATCTTCAAATGAGCAATCTCCATTGAGTTCATAGACCGATTTTGTTAAAATAAGACATTTTTCAAAATTAGTTTTAGGATAATTAATAGTTTTAGGCATGATCACTCAAGTTATAACTGTAAAACTACTAAATATATAATTAGTTATAGATTCATTTAAAGGAATTTTAAGTATTTCTTTGGGAGGATGAAACGAATTGAAAGAATTCTATTTGTCTAAATGCATTTTGGTGAGGAATTCCCAAGAGTCATGCTTTCTTTTGTTTTGCAGGAGCAATGAATCTCTTTTAAGTATGACAATATTATCGATTTCAAAAGACTGTCGATATTTTTTGGTTTGAAAGTAGGACCAACTTTCATCAAACTGCTTTGGGTTGGAGGTTTT
>JALEGO010000150.1 GCA_022763165.1 Flavobacteriales bacterium | reverse complement strand
AACATTTGATTCCGAAGCCTTGACATTTAGAAATTACTTTGACACTTCTTTTGGTGGGTTTTGGACCGGAGGCTTTGCCTACACAAACATGGTGGATACTGTAGATGGCTCTTTCTTTAACCTTTATGGAGTAAAGACAGGATCTGGTTATTCAGGATCAGCGAATTATGCTGTGGGGCAATCAGGAGCAAAAGTTCTGAGAAATGACGCTTTGTACCCAATTGTTGTGGCGAATGAAGTACGCGTTTCAATTGGGACTTATGGTTATAATGTTGTTTTGAATGGGAACAGTAATGCTAGAAAATTTGGTGATACTACAGGTACTGCATGTGGATGCCCACAAGGTTCATATCCTGATTATTTCAAATTGGATATAGGCGGATGGAACAATGGAACCGCTATCAATGACACCGTTGAATTCTTTTTGGCCGATTACCGTTTTACCAACGATTCTTTAGATTATATAATTGATGACTGGCAATTGGTTGATTTAAGCTCTTTGGGAGCTTTTGACAGTTTATGGTTTAGCTTGAGTTCTACTGACAATGATCCTGTTTTTGGGATCAATACACCCGATTTTTTCTTTATTGATAACTTGACTGTTGACATTCCTTTCGATGTTTATGATCTTAATAATGAGGAAGATATCTTTACGATTTTTCCAAATCCTGCATCAGAGATGTTGAATGTAGCTTTAAATGGAGAAGGAGAAATCTTGACCTTGACTGATCTAACAGGGAAAGTATTGAAATCAATTAACAATATTGTTTCAAATCAATTGTCAATTGATGTTTCAGACCTATCGCCAGGTATGTATTTTGTCATGATAGACAATGATTTTAAAACTTCTAAAAAGCTTATCGTTGAGTAAAGTTTATTTAATTACAGTGTTATTGGGTCTAGGAGTTACTTCCAAGGCCCAATTTGCGCCACCGGCAGGACAGTCTGGTACAACCGCCATACATAAAGACAGTAGTGTTTTTATTTCATGGGCTTCATCTTGTCAATTTAATCCTGGTCTTCAAAACATAACTGATAGTTCTTCGGGCCATGTTAGCACGGGAACAAACAACTCTGTTTTGGGAAAAGCTGATGGAGTGGACGTTTTAAGCTTAGGTGATGGTGGTAGTGCGATATTGACTTTTGATACTCCTATTAAAAATGGTCCAGGTTGGGATTTTGCGGTATTTGAGAATTCCTTCTCAGATGATTTTTTGGAGCTTGCATTTGTGGAAGTCAGTTCGAACGGCAATGATTTCTATCGTTTTCCAGCATATTCGAACACTCAAGATTCCAGTCAAATAGGATCCTTTGGTTCAGTGGATGCCACAAAAATCAAGAATCTAGCCGGTAAGTACCGGGCTAACTATGGAACACCATTTGATTTAAGTGATTTAGATACTATTCTAGCTTTAGATCTAGACTTTATAACGCACGTTAAGATTATTGACGTAATTGGAAGAATTGTCGAACCACACGGAAGCATGGATATACAAGGAAACTATATAAATGATCCATGGCCGACCCCATTTCCATCTTGCGGATTTGACTTGGATGCGGTAGGTGTCATTCATGCTGTTCCTCTAAGTACCAATGATGACTTTGTTCATGAAAGGGTGAAGATATTCCCTGTGCCTGCCTCTGATTTTGTAAATATCGATGCTGGAAAAAATAGAATAAAAGAGCTTTCAATTTTTGATGTTCAAGGCAAATTGATGAGGGTAATATTGAACAATGCCGGACAAATTGACATTAGAGATTTTCATGAAGGACTTTACACTTTGAGGATTCGCTTGGAGCATGACATCATTAATCAAAAATTTATGGTGCGACATGAATAGATCGTTTTTCATACTTTTTGTACTTATCTTCTACTCTTGTAGAAAGGATGAACCTCCTACAAGAAATGCAGTTGATTTTGAGAGTAATAAAAGAGTTTTTGTAATCAACGAAGGGAATTTTTTATCGGGTAATGCAAAATTGACGGCATACGATATAGAAAGTAATCAAAGCACTCGAAATGCCTTTGAGACTGTCAATGGTTTTGGTTTAGGAGATGTTTTTCAATCCATACATAGTTTTAAGAATAACTTTTATTTGACTATCAATAACTCTGGGAAGGTCATCATTGTAAATGATGAATTGGAATACTTGAATGAAATAAATCAACTAAATTCCCCGAGATATTTTCTCCCAATTAACAATGCAAAAGCATACGTTACGGACTTATATGCTGAGGGAGTTCATATTGTAGATTTGAATACATCTCAAGTTGTTGATAAGATCAATTTTAATGGTTGGACCGAAGAGCTCATAATGGTAAATGGTCTTGTATACATTACAAGCTATGATTCTGAATACCTTTATGTTGTTGATCCTAGGGAAGATTCTAAAATTGATAGTATTGAAGTAGGCTTTGGTGGACTTCATATTGTTCAGGACAAATTTGCGGACATATGGATATTGTCAGGAGGGAATACTGATGAAGCCACTTCTGGGTTTTTAGTTGAAATTGATCCCATTACGAATACGATATCAAGACGTTGGGATTTTTCTAACAATGAAAGTCCCTCAAGGCTGTGTTTGAATGCATCCTTGGATACACTTTACTTTTTAAATAATGATGTCTACAGAATGTCTGTTGTTGAAGGCAATGATCCGAATATTTTTGTTTTAGCTGAAGATCGCAATTATTACGGTATAGGATGTAGTCCTGATAATCAGATTTACCTTGCTGATGCCAAGGATTTCATTCAAGATGGAACTATCCATATCTTCAACCCCAATGGAGAAGAAAAAAATCACTTTAGTTCCGCAATTATACCTTCTGGTTTTTTCTTTGAATAGCCTAGGTTCATATAAAAAAAGAGGCTTCCTCTGAAGCCTCTTTTCCATAAGTATTGTAAGATTAACTTTAATAAGGCATACTTCCGTCAATATCAAAATATCTATTCATAACTGATCGAACTGAAGTCTTAATGTTTGCTTCAAAATCAGATTGGATCTTACTACCAATATTTGTGTAGCTGCCATAGTCAGTATATGTAATAGTCTCAGAGCTTTGAGCAGTAAAAGAGTATGAGTTGATTAGTTCTTCTGTTTCGAAATCGAACAAATAAGTTTGTCCAATTAAGAAGCCTCCTTCATAATCGCTCTCACCATCATTCGAGACTTCAGGGTTCATTTTGAGTAAATCTCTTTGAACAATTAAATATTTCAGATTGTCCAACTCCTTAAGCCTGTATTGAAGAACTTTGAGATTTTCAGTTTTATTGGTAAAATCATACCCCCATTTTTCAAGATTGGATAGATCGGTTTCAACAGTATCAGATAAGATCTGAAGGCTTTCAAGAAAGTCTTCATTTGATGAAGAAGATAAGCTTGAATAACTATACCCGTCTTCATCTTCTTCAAAAACCTCACTGTTCATAAGCATAGCCGTGCGTTCCGGACTTTTGTTTTCAATATCATAAGCCATCACATAATTATCACCTAAATTGATTTTGATTTTTGCTGCGAGAGTATCAGATTCAAAGAGCGTATCATTATTGGCCATATCAATAATCCTGTTGAACTTTTTCATGATTTTCGGTACTTTCTTTAATTGATCAGAGGCAAGAAACGTTTTCAGTTCATCAGGAAACGATTGTGCGTATAGCTTT
>JALEGO010000149.1 GCA_022763165.1 Flavobacteriales bacterium | reverse complement strand
ATTAATTTTTCTGCCAGATTTTGGCTGAAGCATGGTGAAAAAGCAAAATATTTGAAGGCAAGAAGTGAAGCAATTATTGCTGTTAAGAAGGCTTTTGATGAAAACAATTTAGACATACCATTTCCTATCAGAACGTTGGATTTTGGAATCAAAGGAGGGCAAACCTTATCAGCTGAACTCAACAGAATTCAAGCTTTAAAATCCTTGCCAAACAGTAACATTAGGTCTTATGGAACTAATGGATCAATACGAAGAAGAAATCCGATCGGGGAGCAGGTACAAGTGGGTTGATTGATTTCATCCTCTGTACTAAGTTTCCTTAACATATAAGGGTAACTCAACCCTGAATAAAGTACCCTTACCTAGGGTACTTTTTACTTTAATCATACCCCCAAAATTTCTTATACTCGTTTGTACGGTTGTTAGTCCTAAGCCATTGCCATCAGCCTTTTTAGTAAACATTGGATCAAATATTCTGTTTTTAGTATCTTCAGACATGCCAATACCATTATCTTCAACTTCAATAATTGCCAGCTTCTTAAGCTCGTTTACCTTTGTGCGAAGGTGAATTTTAGCGCCTTGTTTGTCCTTGGCTTCTATGGCGTTCACTACAATATTTAAAATGTTTGTTTCTAAAATCTCTGTAGCCTTCGTGACAGGGTTTTCTTGAGATAATTCCAATACTAGTTTTACTTCTTCCAATGCTAATCGATCTTTCAAGTCTTTTTGAATATTTTCTGCAATTTCATTAAGATTTATGGGTTCAAATTTCTGTTCTATTGTTGCAGAAGAACTCAAAAGATTCGAAATTAACTGAGCAATTCGATCTGAGTTTCGATCAATAATATTAACAAGATCATGATCTTTTTCAGCGACTATTTCCTGTAATTCAGAGTTGGCTAACTGAATATTGGTTAAGGGGTTTCTAACCTCGTGAGCCAAGGATCTAGCCATACTATGAGTGTAGCCAATTTTTTCAGTAAGATTTAGTTCTTTTTCCAATTCTGTGCGTTTCGTCACATCAATTAATGAAACATAATACCCTTGTATTTCTTCCTCTTCCAATTGTTTTGGAACCAAATCAAATAACAATATTTTTTGATCTTCTTCAAATTCAATTACAACTTCCAGGTCTTCAACTTTTTCTTTCATGTTAAGTTCAGCAACATTGGTATTGGTGCCTTTGACCATTAAACTAAAATCTTTCAGTCTCTGGTTGATTAGATCTTCTTTTATAGTTTTAAAAAAAGCTTCGGTAGCTGGATTACAGTCACTGAGTTTGAAGTCGGGAGTAAAGATAAGGATTGGATTCGGATCACTTGTGAAAAGAAAGTGATAGTATTGTTTTTGTAAAAGGTTGGAGGCCCCTGTTTTCTGTACTTTTTCATGAAGTTTCTTAGAATTAATAAATTCCAAAATATTGAATAGCAAAGCCATAATAAAAAAGATAGGGATGAAAATCAGAATGAAACTTTCGTAATTCTGATATAAGACTTCTTTTTTTTCTAACTTCTCTTCCAATATATTCTCAAGTGCACTTAATCTTGTTCGTAATTCATCCATGATGTCATCTCCTTCTAAAATGAGGCTTTTGCTTCGTATCGAGGAATAATTAAGAGAGTCTTCGATGCTATTTAAAAGGCCGAGGCGCTTTGCAACTAGCGCATCAAATGAATTGATATAATTGGCCGTTATACTATCTTGTAACAGCGCTTCTTGAATACCTTCCTTTTTCTTTTTGAGATCATCAATAAGTTCGTAAGTATTCTCTTTGAGGTCTTCATCCTTTGTCAGCATATATCCACGGACACCAGCTTCATACAAGTGAATATCGTTCAGGATTCCTTCCAAGGATAGAATTAAAGAAGAAGCTAATTTTCTTTCTTCTCTCACCTTTCGACTTTGAAAAAAAAGCAAAAACAGTGTCAAAAAAGAAAAAAGTAGGAAGCCAATGCTTCCTAGATAAAGCCAGCGAAATTTAGATCTTGTTGAGTTCGATCCCATAAGAATGAATCTTATTGTAAAGAGTTTTGCGGTCTATTTTAAGCATTTTAGCAGCTTTGGTTTTATTGAAGTGGCAATCCGAAAGCGCCTTGATAATAGCATCTCTTTCAGCCTCCGCTGAGGCGTTTTTAAGACGACTTCCCATATCAATATCATCATTTGCAGATTGCATGATGGAACTGTGTTGGATTTCTTCTGGGAGAACATTCTTGGAAATGATACTATCAGGGCATAGCAATACACTTCTTCTCACAACATTTTTAAGTTCTCTCAAATTGCCTGGCCATGCATGATTTTTTAAAACATCCATTGCCTCAGCACTAAAACTATCTACCTGCTTTCCTAATTCATTGCAAGCATCATTTAGAAAAAATTGGATAAAGTCTTGGATATCGTCTATTCGATTTCTAAGCGGTGATAATTCCACTTTGAATTCGTTTAGCCTAAAGAAAAGGTCTTCTCTGAAATTACCTTTTTCAATTGCGTCCTTGAGATTCTCATTTGTGGCCGCAATGATGCGAACATCAATATTGATGTCTTTCGAACTACCAATTCTCTTGATTTTCCTTTCTTGTAAAACCCTCAATAATTTGATTTGATTTTCATAGGATAAATTTCCTACTTCATCCAGAAAAATCGTTCCGCCATTGCCCTCTTCAAAATGTCCTTTTTTGTCTTTTAAGGCTCCTGTAAATGAGCCCTTTAAATGCCCGAAAAGTTCACTGCCTGCCAATTCCTCTGGAAGTGCTCCGCAATCAATTGCAATAAAGGGCTTATCCTTTCTCTTACTTTTATGATGAATTCTCTTTGCAACAAACTCTTTTCCTGTTCCGCTCTCTCCCAGAATCAAAACTGAAAAATCCGTAGTTGCAACCAAATCTGATTGTTTCACCACATTCTGGGATTCAGAACTTGAACCCTCTATATATGAAAATTCAGTATTCTTTTTTTTAGATTTTTGCCTGCTCTCTTCAGAAGTTAGCGATTTGATTTTTAATAATAGTTCTTCATGTTGAATAGGCTTGGTGATGAAGTCTGCAGCTCCTAATTTCATGGCGCTTACTGCTAGTTTAAGGTCGCCATAGCCCGTGATTAAAATAACAGGTGTTTCGAAATGTAATTTTTTGATTTGTTTAAGCAAATCAATACCGCTGCCATCAGGCAACTTTACGTCTGTAAGAATAAGATCGTATTTGTTGTCCTTTAAATTCTGTAAAGCCTTATGAGCTGTAAACTCCTCACTTGTTTCGAAACCGTTTTTTCCAAGATAACGCCTCATCAAAAGGGCGAAATCAACATCATCATCTATAATCAATACTTTTGGCATGTAGAAATTTTTCTACAAAAGTAAGGATTTGAGTTGGTTATTCATCAAAGATCATCAGTTTTATTTATTCATTAAATAACTGATATTAAATCATTTAGATGATTAACTGCTTGTTTTAAACAAAAAAACCAGTCATTATCAAGACTGGTTCTTCTAAAATAGCTTTGGTTTCCATTACCGCGGTCATGAGTTTATATATCTGAAAAGAAGGAGTCAAAATAAGTATACTCACTACGACTCATGCTACTGTCATTATTACTGTCCCAATTTTTAAAAACGGTTTCAGCAAGTTCGGTTTCACTTATAAATTGATCCTTGTTCATATCCCACAGGGAAAAGTAATTGTCTCTTGTAACTCCTTGGTAATATTCACTGTAGGTGACTATTTTATCTCCATTTTGATCATACATT
>JALEGO010000148.1 GCA_022763165.1 Flavobacteriales bacterium | reverse complement strand
TTGTTTCATCAAAATAAAGTCTGTCAGGTGATTGTAGAGCCGTTTTCTAATAGTGTGATAGGCGTTTCTGTTTTTTGCATTATCCTCACCGTATAATTACTTGGTAATAGCGCCAACAGAGGTATCCTTTTGATTGCTTAATATTTTATAAAGATTAAGGTCTTTCCTTTCCTTCTTCAACTTCTGTCTTTGAATGAAAAAGTGAAATTCTTTTTGTTCAGTTTGATTTAATGTATTGATTATTTGAACTAAATCATCCATTTTATGCGTACGTTTATTTTTTTATAAAAAACTAAAAAACAGATATTTAAACATTTTGTATCTGAATATAAATATACGTAAAATTTTGTTTTTGGTTGTTATAAGGACCTAGAACTCCTGAAATTTGAACTATCAATTTGAAATTATAAAAACAAAATATTATGAAAAGTTTAAAATCAAAGTTTCAATTGCCATTTAAAAGGTTAATGGCAAATGTGGTAATAAAAATATTGTTTGCATCTACGGTTATAGCTCAAAACCCAACACTAGCTATACTGGATTTCGAGACCAGCGGATTAATTGATGAATCCAAAAGTGTTTCAGACTTGGTGAGGATAGAAATGGAAAAAACCAAAAAGTATCAAGTTTTGAATTATTACGATTTGAAAAATGCATTGCAGTATCAGAAGATAAATGTTGAAGATTGTAAATCTCCTGGATGCTTATTAAAGCTGGGGGCCTCTGTTGATGCAGATTATGTTATGAGTGGAGCAGCGCAAAGATTTGGGGAAAAAATCATTATTACGCTCAGGCTGCACAATGTAAAATCCAAAGAAATAGAGGCTACAAGTGTCATGGAGTTTCTCAATCTACAACCTGAGTTGCAAAAGATGATTCAGCTCTCTGTAGAAGATTTAACAGGAATCTCAAGTAATGAGCAAATCAAGGATTTATTGATATACTATGATCAGCCCATAGAAAGCCCCAATACAAGATTGAATCTTAATGGGCCAAGAATGGGAGTTGCTGTTGCTACAGGCGATCTTGCGGATGTTTTCCAAAGAGATAAGGCTGAGGGTGGTTATGATATGTTGCCATTTATGAGTCAGTTAGGATATCAATGGGAAAAGCAATATCTAAGCGCTGGGGACTTCCAAGCTTTGTTTGAAGCGGTTCCATTGATCAGTGGTTTGGATCAAGGTGTGTTTATCCCATCCTTAACTTTAATGAATGGCTTTAGACTAAATGATTCTGGATGGGAGGTAGCTTTTGGGCCGTCTATCAGTGTTTCGTCATATGCAGATGGCTTCTATGACAGTGAAGGCTTGTTTGGTAAAAACGATAAGTGGTACTTGAAAAAAGATTGGGAAGAATTGGCAATAGAAAGAGGTTTGATCAATGAAGACGGTTCAGCTCTTGAGAATAGATATAACATTCATAATAAGATGGACAGTCGAGGGGATTTACAGATTACTTCAAAGTGGATCTGGGCTGTAGGAAAGACTTTTAAATCTGGACATTTAAACATTCCAGTAAACGCATACGTTTCTCCTAGAAAAGAAGGTTGGCTTGTAGGTATGTCTGTTGGTTTTAATGTCGCAAAAAAATAAATGAAGATCCCTCAGGTAATTTCCTGAGGGACTTTTTTGGCAAAAAAATTGATGACTAAATACATCTAACTGTAAGTTTTAATAAATAATCAGAATTTTATATTGAATTTAGTATCATGAAAAAGCTGCAAAATCAACTATGGCTCTTAGTTTTATTATTTGTAACGCAAGTTTCTGCGCAGACTGAAGCCTTACAAGAACTTAAAGGACAAAAGTGCACTTTTGTAACAGATGTTAAGGACTTTAGAAACATAAAAGACGTTGAAGTTCATACTGTTGGAGATCAAAAGTTCGAATATAACAAAGGAGGAAGCCTACATGACCTCTATTACAAGTATATCAAGTGGATTGAAACTCCTAAATACATATTTGCAATCAATAAAATTGGAAGGTGGGAGAAAATCCCAAGAAATCTTTCAATGTACTATTTGGGAGATCCTTTAAAGTGGAAGTCTGATCTGATGGTGAGCGGTAAGGATAGTGTGAGGTGCAAGTTTTTCAAAATGGATTCAGAAAAAGTCAGTATCTGGCCCTCTGATGGCTCAAAGAAAAAGGAGTTTCTGTGGGGGGAGATCGATTTATGGGTTCATGATGGCGTAAAATATTCTACTAGTAATCATATAGTTTCCATGGACAGCTCTTTCGTAGCTTTTGACCTAACCGAGGATCAGTTGAATTTTAATGGCAAACGAACAAAGTGTGACATCTATGCCGTTACGCCTGAAGATATTAGATTTTATATAAGAGTGAACGCTGTAAAGAGCTTAAAAGAATCTGTGCCATTAGAAAAAGACGTGTCCTATGTCTGGAATGGAAATTTGATCAATTTTCACTCAGATCTGAACATTCATGTAATACAGTTAAAGAAAAGATCCGAAGAGTAATTCTCCGGATCCTTTTTGAGGTTAATGAGTGGTGTAAATATTTTACGTTTGCAATATTACAAAAACATTACAAGTTCCTTGCAATCAATGTTTAATGTTTTACGAAACGCACAGTTTTTGATATTTTGGTATTGCGAATGTTGAGGATGTAAGTTCCAGGGCTTAAATCACTGATGTCAACTGCATTTTTGAGATCACTAAGAGATTGTGAAATAACATTACTTCCGAATGGTGTAAATATGTCAATTTGACTATTCAAACTTTCACGAAACTCAATATTGATGAAGTCTGTGGCAGGGTTTGGATAAACAGCTGAAAGAATTTGGTTTTCTTCCTCTATTCCAGCAGCAATACAGTATGTGTTTAAGAGCGTTTCATGACTAGCAACTTCTCCAGCAGCGTTGAAGGCGCCAAATCTCACATGATAAATTCCTGGAGCGCTATACGTGTGTGTAGGATTTTGTTGGGTGGAAAATGCAGAACCATCACCAAAGTCCCAAAAGTAGTCCACAGCAGAATCACCGCTCATTGTACTAATGAAATTTACAGTTTGACTTTGGCAAAAATCTTTCTCACTTGTGAAGATTGCACTGAAGCTTTTACCGTTACAACCATGTGACACTAACAATCCAGATCTTGTAGGGTCATTCAAAAAACCATGCATGCGGTCCATTTGTCCGCGCGTAAATGCATTTTGGCAAGTCTCGACAGAATAGTCCATGTAATTTTCTACCATATCTGGTGGGTCAATTGAGCCCCAAAAAGGCTTCTCATTGGAACAAGTGTTTTTTGAAAAACTGCATCCTGATTGTTGTGAATTATCTTCTGCCATGGGAGTGTCTGATGCATGATCAGTTGAGTCACATGTGGCTCCACCAAATGGAGTGCCATCATCACCCCAAATATGCCTTAGGCCAAAAAAGTGTCCAACCTCATGAGTTACTGTACGCCCTCTAATAGGAGTTGAGCCTCCACCAATATTCATAGAACTATTGGCACTGAAAGCTTCAAAATGCACAACAACTCCATCTATGTTCAATCCTGGAACACTTATATTTGGAAGTGAAGCAAATCCAAGTAAACCCGGACCAAAAGCACCGGTTAAGTTACAGACCCAAATATTTAAATAATCATCTGTAGGCCAGTATTCTGAACCACCTGTAGCATCTTGTTTTACTTTATCATAGTTTGGAGAAAAGAAATCCAATGAAAAATCAGACTCTGTTGTTACTTTGTTTATAATGCCGTTTGTTGGATTTCCAGAAGGATCAATACTGGCCAAACAAAACTGGATTTTGCTGTCTGCTGCAATTGTGTCAAATATGGCTCGCGTATTGGTTTGATCCGGATTAAATCTTCTAAAATCGCGGTTCAAACTTTCGAGAACTTCATACACTGTGGCATTAGCAATATTTTGATTGGGATCATTTTGGTTGTGCACAATATGAAAGACCACCGGAATGATTGTGGCACCACCAGATTTTTGATGATTGTGATTTTCTATCCAATGCTGAACTTGAGCCTCCATTTTGTTTGATTTGGATACCAAGGAGGAGGTTTGCTGAAGTTGCTGATGATAATGCTGCATCGTAGCGCAACGCTGAATATTTTGACTTTTTAATGAAAAATTGCAGGTAAATAATGCAATAAGAATAGTTAAGGCAGTAAAATTTAATTTCATAGAGAGTGGTGTTTACAAAAGTTCTAGTGATTCTTTAAACTTAATACGAAATAGATGACCATGTAGGGCCAGGCAATTTGTAGATAACCAAATCGAAAAAATTTCGTAGGACATTCATAAATAAGATTGCGATGAGAATATTCAGTTTGAGTCTTGTGTATTTAATATCTATTTCACTTGGGTTTGGACAATTCAACGAAAAGGCAATGGGCTATTATCGGGATGCTAACAGGTTCTTGGATATGAATGATCCAGAGAATGCCTTGATATGGTACGATAAGGCTTTGGCTGTGGATTCAATGTTCGAAGACGCTTATGTGAATCGAGGAATTGCAAAAAAAATGCTGCATGATTATCGCGGAGCGATAGAGGATTATTCTAAAGCGATTGAATTGGATCCTGATGATGGGATTTGTTATTATAATAGAGCCAATTGTAAGGATGAACTTGGCGATGAGGCTGGTGCTCTGGAAGACTTTACACAAGCTTTAACACTTAAACCGGATTATGAAAGAGCTTTTTACAACAGAGGGCTTATTTATAAAAGGCAATATAAGTATGACGCTGCACTAGAAGATTTAAACCGAGCTATTTTCCTTGATTCTTCAGACGCTGAAGTCTATAACATGAGGGGCAAAGTAAAACATAGACTTGAAGATCATGAGGGAGCCGTGTTGGATTTCAATAAGGCCATCTCTATGGATCCTCATTATGCATCTGCGCACTTCGGAATGGGGAGTGTAAAAGGAGAGAAGGGAGACCATCATGGAGCCATCGAACATTATGACAGAGTGCTAGAGATTGACTCGACTCATAGTTCAGCATATTATAATAGAGCCATTCATAAAGAGCAAATTGGAGATGCTGAAGGCGCACAACATGATTTCTTAAAAGCAGAAGAACACAAAAACTAACCCTTTGCTAGAGTAAATGAAAATGTTGAGCCCACCTCAGGTGTACTTCTCACATTGATGGTTTCACCATGTTCTTCCACGATTTTTCGCACTATCGCCAAACCAAGTCCTGATCCACCTTTGTCGCGAGATCGACTTTCTTCAACTCTATAAAACCGCTCAAATAATCTGCTAAAATGCTTTTCGTCAATACCTGGTCCATTGTCAGCAACCTCGATCAACACCTTTTCTTCAAAATCAAAAAAACGTACCTCGCAGAATCCTCCTTCGTTCCCATACTTAATGGAGTTCGTAATCAAATTGATGAAAACTTGCTTTATATTTTTCTCATCGGCTTTAACCATTACACTTCGGTCATAGGATTTGTCAAATCTAAAGCTCATGGATTTATCTTCTGCAGTTTTATCTAATTCGTCAAAAATATCTCTGACAATTTCAACAACATCAAATACTTCCATGTTTAGTTCCACTTGTTTTGCCTCGTATTTCGACATCAGATCTAAGTCTTCAATCATGCTAATCATACGATCAACGCTTTTGTTCGCATTTTCTAAAAACTTCCTATTAATATTTGGATCATCCAGGGCGCCTTCTAAAAGTGTCAACAAATATCCTTGAACATTGAAAATGGGAGTCTTAAGCTCATGGGCCAAATTACCAATGAATTCTTTTTGATACATTTCCCTTCCCTTTAATTCTTCAACCTCTTGTGCTTTGGTTTCTGTCCATTCTTCAACTTCCTTTTCCACAGTCTCCATAATGTTCGTTCTCATGTCTAATCTGGGTCTGGTTCTATTGGTGTTCTTAGAGGTATACAAGAATTTATAAATGAGTTTAATTCTGTCATTCAAAAAGTACTTCACAAAGTAAAAGCTGATAAAGTATGAGATGGCAAATGTGATTGCCGTTACAATTAAAATGTTAACCTTCAAGTCATTATAAGCCCAGTAGATAAAGGCCGCAACGCTGCCTGTAACAAGTATTGAGATTGTTGAGGATAAAAAGAAAGCTAACCACCTAGGCGTTATACCTTTCATTTACTGACTTTTCAACAAAACTATGAAAACTAAACTAAGGATCTATTCTTTAAATTTATAACCGACTCCCTTAACGGTTTTAATATATTCATTCCCAAGTTTTTCCCGTAATTTTCTGATATGAACATCAATGGTTCGATCCCCGACAATTACATCTTCACCCCAAATTTTTTCGAGAATTTCCTGGCGGGTGAATACTTTTCCTTTTTTCGAGATTAAAAGCGCTAACAGTTCAAATTCTTTTTTTGGAAGTGAGAACTCTGCACCGTCTTTGGTTACTAAATATCGTTCCCGATCGATTTTTATACCATTACCTGTTGAAGAAGGAGCTTGCTGGGGTGTTCCAATATCCTTTCTTCGAAAAAGAGCTTTGATTTTAGAAACAAAAACTCGAGGTTTGATGGGTTTAGTTAAATAATCATCCGCACCAGCTTCTAATCCCGCGATTTGTGAATAGTCTTCACTTCTCGCAGTAAGAAAAACAATGAAAGAATTCTTTAATTCCGGATATTTCCGGATTTCAATACATGTTTCCACACCATCCATTTCGGGCATCATAACATCAAGCACAATCAATTCTGGCTTTTCAGATTTGGCGATTTCGATGGCTGCCTTTCCATTAGTGGCGGTGAAAATTTGATATCCCTCTTGTTTTAAATTATAACTAAGGAATTCTAATATGTCATTCTCATCATCGACCAATAAGATTTTCTCCATAAACCAAGTGTTCGCTCGAAAGTAAGGTCATTAGCTTTCCAGGTTATTAAACTAATATTAAGTAAAAATTAAATAAGAAGATACAATTTCTTAACATTGACGGAAAATTTAACATTAACATAAAGACATAGTCTTTAGAACATGGAAAGGGCGCTTTAGTTTTGTATTGAAATCTCATGCTAAAACTATGAAAAGATCTGTAGTGTTCGCTTTCGCCATGATTATGACTGGCGCATCATTTTCACAAAAAATTACAGGAAAAATTACGGAATTAGTCAATGGTCAGCCCACTCCGGTTGCCTTTGCGAATGTGTTTATTGCGGGTGAAACGATTGGAACAACAACTGATTTTGATGGTAACTATACCTTGTCTGTAAAGCCTGGAAATTACAAATTGGTTGTGAGTTTCGTTGGATATTTAGCGGATACTTTAGCAGTGAACGTGGGTAATCAAGATGTGAAACTCGATGTTGGGCTTAAGCAAAACTCACAGACACTTAAAGAGTTTCAAGTTGAAGCAAAAGTGAATAGAGAATCCGAAACGGTTCTTTTAATGGAAAGAATGAATGCCCAAGGCATTGAGCAGAACATCGGAGCTAAAGAACTGAGCAAAACTGGATCATCTAATGTGGCTAGTGGTCTTAAGAAAGTTGCTGGAATATCTGTGGTAGGTTCTTCAGATATTTTTGTGAGAGGCATGGGTGATCGATATAACCTGGCTTATTTGAATGGAATGCCAACCCCTTCATCAAACCCAAACAAGAAGGTAATGCCATTAAATATTTTCCCCTCTTCAATTGTGAGCAGTTTGAATGTTAAGAAAGCGTTTACACCTGATCTTTATGGAGACTTTAGCGGTGGTATTATTGATATTAGAACAAAAGACTTTCCTGATGGACCAACTTTGGATGTGACTATGGGAACAGGTTTCAATACGCAAACTACGTTTAAAGATTTCGTTACATATCAAGGAGGTAAAACAGATTATTTTGGAATGGATGATGGAACGAGAGCAGTTCCGATTGACTTAACCGAGCTAGAATACTATAACAGCTCAAGCGAATTAGGAGAAGGAACTGGATTCAAAAACAATTTCAACCCTACAATGACTACTGCTCCGCTAAATACGAAGTACCAAATCACAGGAGGAAACTATTGGAAGTTAAAGAAATTGAAAAAATCAGGCGTAGGAGTGATGTTAAGTGCTTTTCATAGTGTGAATTCTCAAAATTTACCCGGAACCTACCGAGTAATCAATGCACAGAATGATTTTCAATTGGATTATGAGTATACTGATTACAGAATTAATACCAATAGTTCTGGGTTGGCAAATGTTCAATTTAGATTGTTAGAGGATCATCGTATTAGTGCTAATATGGTTATGGTTAATCAG
>JALEGO010000147.1 GCA_022763165.1 Flavobacteriales bacterium | reverse complement strand
TCAGTAGAATAGGCTGCTTAAGTCTAAAGTTTAGATATTATATTCTGCCGCAATCTTTATTAGTAAAATATAATTCCAATTAATGGATTCAGCATATTCAATTTCAGAATATTTTATTGAATTTACTTGACTTTGTCGTTCTAAATGACAATATTTGAAAAGCTCAAATTCATTCTCTTATTATGTCGTGCAATCAAATTGGGTTGAAATTCCCATTAAAATTTCAAATTCAAAGTCTATTCTCATTACTCATAATTCTTTCTTCTGTATCTACCATTTTTGCCTCAGATAAAACTGGCACTAAAAAAACTGTGGCTAAGGTCAAGATAAAAGAACATAGAGGCAGTTACAGAATTTCAAATGATACGGATCATGAGGTAAAGGTACTCGTCATTCACAATAACACGGCTACCCAAGATTTGTGTTTGCAGCCTGGTGAAAGGACTTATTTTTGGTCTTGTGATATGGAAAATGGCAAATACGTACTTTTTGTTCAAGGAAATTATAACGAAGTTGAAAAACTAATTTCCTGGAATGTCATTCAATAGACCTGGATAAACGATTTACCACGAAGGGCAGCTGGAAACACCCTTTTTATTTTTACCACCACCTTTACAGCTTGGATTCTTAAATAATGGAATTCTCAAGTCAGCATAGAAACTGGCTGATTGCATATCTGTATTGACCAGATAATGGACCAAATTTTCAGTTCCCAAAGACAATCCCCAAATTCGTACATAAAACCCAAGTTGAGGATCTCTGTAATTGTGCAGAGAAACAGGTATTCCAGCAGTGATTAATTTGTGCTCATATCTTACATTAACCCATGCAAGATTACTGCGTTCTGTACCTTTTAGCCTTGCCATGTGAAGCTTTTGAACAAATGAGCCCCCTACAAACAGTCCATTCTCAAAATTGTAATCAAACTGCCCTGAGATGGCCGCTGGCAAAACCGCCAAATAATTGTTTTGACTCTGGCTGATGGATTCCAAATCATCTCGAGTGGGATCGAAAGTTGTTTCTAAGCGCTCTAGGTTAGAATTTTCAGTAATCTGACCTGATCTGGGGCCGTTTTTCACATTTATATATCCAACATCAATCAATGAAGCCCCAACTTTAAACTTGTAGTCAACGGATTGACAATTGCTGATCACGGTGTGAGGTACATATTGATCAACGTTTTTGAGTTTCCTTTGGTAATGAAATCCAAGATTTACACCCATTCCGCGGCCAATAAAAGTATTAGGGTCGGCATACGAAAATTGCGAATTGAGATTGTTTAAAGTAGCAACTCCACTGTCAACATCCACTTGAGCGTTTCTAATAAATACCGAGCTTTCATGAAGCCCATGAACACTTTTAAGTGTTACAGCTCCCGAATAAACATCTTTTCCGGTACTCTTTAAAATTCTACCATAAGTAAGGCCAATTTCTGCCCAGGTTAAGGTTTTGACCCTTGCTCGATTGGCTTCAAAGGTTCCATCAACAACATTTGCGTTATTTTGATCTGCGAGTATATCGGTGATTATTCCTGGAACCCTTCTCGCAATGCCATAAGAACGAACTGCCGTAGTCAACCCGATTGAATGCCTACCTAAAGAGATGCTTGCTGATGGTCCAAATATCTGTGCCATGTATGAGGCACTGCTTAACTTATTGCCTTCAATGGGGATTAGTTCTTTGGATCCCAAATTAAGAATGCGGTTTTTTGGAGAATATAAGAAGTTAGTTCTGGCGTGAACGCCAACTCCAACGAGACTGATGTCAAGCCATGGTTTTTGATCTACAATTTCAGATGGATTTAGAAAAGACTTATTTACCGGAGTAAAATTGTCCATCATTAAACCTATGTTTTCTTGGGCGTATGTCGATGCTAGACACAACAAAAGCAGGGCTTGAAAAATTATCTTCTGAGACATGAAAGTGAGTTTTAAGTATATAATTCTTTAAAAAGATATATATAATAAACGTATCAGAATAATAATTTCTTTTTTAAATGAATAAAAAATTTAAATAAATTATTTTATAATGAGTTCGTTACAATATGCAAAAAAAAAGCCCTTCATTTGAAGGGCTTTCCTATAATATATTTTATTGATTAACTAGCGAACTCAGAATCTAAAACATCCTGATTTCCATCTGGTCCTGCAACACCTTGGTATTGAGCATCACCAAATCCTAAAATTGGCCAGAAAATCATCGGTAGTAAAACTAATCCTACTGTAAACCCTGAACTTTTTCCAAAGTTCTTGGCTACTAAATTATAAGTCCAAATAGACCAAATAATTCCGATATATGGAATCATCATTAATACAACCCACCATCCTGGTTTACCAGCGATCTGAGTTAATATATACATGTTGTAAATAGGAACTATTGCAGCCCAACCTGGATGTCCAGCTTTGACAAACACTTTCCACATTGCTGCGATAAGTATAACAACAATTACTAACGCAATAAGTCCTCCAATAATAGCACCAGCTTCTTCCATATATTTAATTTTTAGGGGTTTATAATGGAAACAAATATTAAGAAACGTATTGTATTAAACAAATGAATTATGGAATTTTTTAAAAAAATCAAATATTATTTCATAAATAAATTATTTGATAGAATAATAAATTGCTAAAGAAAAGAAATCGAAATTAGATAAAATAAAATCTTTGATTTATCGAATTAATGTGAAATGCCCGAATTTTTTCTGAATTTTTGTGTCGCCACAGTCCTTAGCAAAAACGAGCTTATACACGTAAACTCCCATAGGAGCAGGCTTCCCGTTCGGCATGTTGCCATCCCATCCTAAGTTAATGTTGTTTGAGTTGAAAATGATATCACCCCATCGATTGAATATTGTAAACTCATATGATTCTAGGTCATCTCCAATAGGGGAGAACTCATCATTAAGTAAATCGGCATTTGGCGTGAACGCGTTTGGAACATATAGGTTTTTGCTTGAATTGGGTGCCTCAACAATTATAGTATCTGTTCTTGGACAACCAAAACTGTCAATAACATTAAAAATATACTCATTGGCAGCATCAACCAGTATATATCGGCTATCTCCACCTGTGCTCCAATCGTATTCTATGGCGCCATCGCCTGCATCTAAAAGAATCTCATCTCCATAGTAACAAATATGGGTGATATAGCCTTCATGGTTATTAAAAGGCTCCAGAATTGTTCTGTCATCCCATTGCACACAGATGGAATCTGATACTCTAACGTAGTATGTAGTATAGTCAGTAGCATAAATACTATCATAATTCTGTCCGGTAGACCACTGAATAAATACATTGTTTAATCCTACAGCCATAAGAATAGAGTCGTCATCACAGAGGTATTGATCAGGACCTAAGTCAAAGTCAAAACCAGGTCTCACAACTATTGATTGAGTAAAAGTGTCACTTATGCCACATATCGTGTCTTCTACGATCAAGTCAATGAAATATTGGGCATGAGTAGGGTAACTATGCGTAACTATCGAATCG
>JALEGO010000146.1 GCA_022763165.1 Flavobacteriales bacterium | reverse complement strand
TTACTGTCGACCTGTATAGTCGCAAACCAACCTCGGCAGCTGGAAAACCAGCTTTTAATATATAATGCAAAGCACGATCATAATGAATAATAGCACTGTCAAGTTTGTTCTTTCGTTCGCTCTCAATTCCTAGATACCAATGAAATTTCCCCAAATAGAAGTGCCTTATAGAATCAGGACCGTTGAATTTTTTAATTGAAATCCCAAAATCGTGGTTTAGGGATGTCCATAAATCAAACTCTGAAATGGTTTCGATTGAATTCAAGACTTGACTCAGGTCAGGATTGTCTAGCGACAATTCCTTCAATCCCTTTTCGTAAAGCACCTGATCGCTTTCAGAATTCCCAAAGACAGTGGCGGAAATCGTGAGTATCAAAAAAATAATATTGATAATTCTAAAATTCATCAATTCTTTTAGTATCAATTATTGTTTCGCTATATTAGTATTATGACTTGCCTAATAGTGGAAAATGAGCTTCCAGCGCTTGAAATTATCAAAAGTTTTATAAAAGAACTTTATCCCAGAATTCAAATTGTGGAAACAAATAACTTGGAAGCTGCGGTAATGCATATAAAAAACTCAAATCTTGATTTGATATTTCTAGATTTAGAACTGGATAATGAATGGGGATTTGACTTGTTTAAAAAAATGGATGGATATAATGTACCTGTAATTATCACAACCTCCTTCGACAACTACGCATTGCAAGCAATTAAATGTAGCGCGGTAGACTATTTGATTAAACCGTACAGTCTAGACCAATTGGAAAATGCAATGCAAAGAGCTTTTGAATTAAACTCCATGAGAGCTTCTAAAGGTAACTATGATGTACTGGTCCATAATTTGAAAAATCCATCAATTCAAAAAATGGTTATCAACACTTCAGATCAAGTTCATATCATTGAGAAAAATGACATTCTATATTTATCTTCTGAAGGAAGTTATACAGCATTTGTGATGACTAGTGGTGAGAGAATTTTGGCTTCAAGACATATGAAATACTATCTTGAGCTGTTTACAGAAGCCAACTTCTTTCGTTGTCATCGATCTTACTTGGTTAATGTAAACAAAGTTGTTGGGATCAATAAAAAAGAGTCAAAGATTAATTTGAAAGATGGGAATGATATTCCATTGGCCATAAAGAAAAAGGACGAACTTCTAGAATTATTGTTAACCTAAGCCCTGGTTCATCAAGGCTCAGGTCGGCCAAAGGTTATTCCGAATAATCATTTCTTTCTGTGGGGTTACTGCTTAAATATTGCACGAACTCATACTCGTTTCCATTATCATCAAAAAAGTAATCCCTTATTCTATACTGTTGAACAACCTTTTCGTAACTCCTTTCATACCCTGCATCTAACAATCTTTTAGCCACAGCCTCTATATCCTCCACAACAAAACCCAGATGATTCACCCCACTTTGCTGATAATCCTGGGTTGCTGGCTTAACATGGGCCTGCTCATTGAGTGCTATGTAGGTATCATCATTTCCAATATGAATCCATCTCTTTCCGTTTGACGTTCCTTCGCCTCTTAGTTTAAACTCTGGAAAAGCTGTTTTAAAAAATGTAAAAGTCTCATCAATGTTGATGACCGTAATATTTGCGTGTTCTAAATACATAATCTTTAGTTTAATAGTTTTATCAAAGGTGACAAAATGAGTCCCTCTAATCAAATTGATAATATCTATTTAATTATAAGTTTTAATTATAAATTACTCGATTGTTGATATAACTGATAAAATTGCATCATGATCTATCTCAATACAGCATCAAGCGGACTTATTTCAAAGGATACTATGAATGCAAGTATAGAATATGTGCGTAAACATCAAGATCTTGGCTCCGAGTTTATCAATTCCGCCATGTTTGAGATCCCACAAAACACAAAGCAGGCTCTCTCAAAACTCTTATCCTGTTCAACTGAAAATTTGGCTATTGTACCCAATTTCTCCTTTGGTGTCAATGCCATTATCAATACGATAAGTCAGCTACACAAGAAGGTTTTACTTTTTAAGGATGATTATCCATCCTTGACTTTACCATTTACTCTAAATGACTTCGATATATCATGGCTAGATTCAGTTTATGATCTAGAGCGCATTTGCGATATGCTATTAAAGCATAACATTAAGGCCATTGCTATCAGTCATGTTCAATGGATCTCAGGCTTTAGATTGGACATACATCAACTTGCGGCATTTTGTAAATCAGAAGATATATTACTCATTATAGATGCCACGCAGAGTATGGGAGCGATGGATTTTCTTTTAAATGATTTTGACATTATTATCGCAAGTTCTTATAAATGGCTCAATGCTGGATTTGGCTCCGCTGTCATGTTTTTGAGCGATAGTTTCATGCAATCGTACGCTCCTAGAATTGGAGGCTACAATAGTTATAACTTTGATTCAGAGCACATTCATTATGAGCCCTCTTCAAGAAGCTATGAACCTGGACACCCAAATTTAAATGGCATAGCCATGCTAGGTCAGGCCGTTAAGGAGAAGAACGAAATGGGCATGGATAAAATTGCACAACATAATCATCAATTGATTTCTCAACTGATTCAAGGTTTAAATGAAATTAAGGGGGTTGAAATTATTGGTCCTTCTGAAATGAGCACCAAGGCATCATTTGTGACAATAGCTGGCTCTGAACAACTTTATAATCACCTTTCAAAAAGTGATTTTGTAGTGACCCATAGAGCCTCATCTATACGCATAGCTCCTCATTTCTATAATACTTCTGAGGAAATTAATGAAATTCTTGACTCACTTGATACTTTTCAGAATACCTAGCGCAACTTTCAATTCTTGGATACTCTCTTTAAGGAAAAGTTCTACCTCTTGATGCGAAACATCGGATGCTTCAAGGACTGCTCCACTCCACTTACCTTTAATCCACTTACCAATACTCAAGTCCTCAACGGACTCAAAGGTCAAAATTTGGCGACCATCCCATCCATAAGCGTAATAATAAAAATCTGAAACCATATTATCAGGAATAGCTAAACCAACTGTAATCGATTTATTCGTACCATCGAAGGTCAAGGATGCGGAGGTATCAAAGTGATGTGGCCAAACCCTCACGGCTGACGCATTAATATGATTTTGAGCTTCATAACTAATCGCCAATTGCGCCACATTTCGTAATGTAATCAAATCTTTCAACCATCTACTATCTTCAAATTCCCAGATGTAATTATCCGACAAAATACCATATTTCAGATTGTAATGGAATTCATACTTATAGGGTTTTTTGAAGCCAAGATCCCAGAATTTCTCCCGAATACTTTCCAAAATGACTTTATGGCTTTTTCCTTTTAATGGAATTCTGTGCTTAAGAGCCAGGCTTTCCAGAAAATCTATAGAGAAGTTCTCATAGTTTAATCCTAAAGAAATATCATCACGGTTTAAGGGATGTGTAAAAAGAGTACCCAGATGAACATCCCACATGAAATTTGCATGGCTGTCGTCCGGTTTTTTTTCAAGAAAACTAATTCCTGCTGCAGCCAAATATTGCGCTGCCCTATGCATTACTTCCACCATTATTCTACAACCTCCACTCCTTTCCAAAAGGCCACATATCCCTTTATGTTTTTCGCCAATTCACTGACTTCTGGATAGAACCATGCAGCATCTTGATTTACTTCTCCATTTACCTCTATATTGTAATATGAAGCTGTCCCTTTCCAAGGACAAACTGTATGTGTTTCAGATGATTTAAAGAATTCATCCTTAATCGCGTTCGGTGGAAAATAATGATTCCCTTCAATAATTATTGTGTCATCACTCTCCGCGATGATCTCATTATTCCAAATAGCTTTCATAATTTATTTTTTTTCAATTAAAACAATCAAATTGATTTTTTATGTCATCTGCAAAACATAATCTGCAAAGTATTCTTTGCTATCCATTAACTTGCACTTTATTTTAAAACCTGTATCCAAAATTATTTTAGAAAGAATCTCATCATTGTATTTTCTGGAAATTTCCATCAATATGCGTTCATCTTTTTCAAATTTGATAGTCCTATCCACATCGGCCAAATACACCACTTGCTCAGCGTTACTGGTAAGAAAACTCCTGGCATAACCATCATTTTCAGAATATTTCGGAGTATGCTCAAATTGATCCAAAACGAAATCACCTCCAAGCTCATTATTAATTCTAGTCAAAAGGTTTAGATTAAAAGCTTTGGTATAACCGGTTTTATCGTCATAAGCCGGTAGGACAATGGATGCTGGTTTAATCAAATCTACTCCCAATAATAGGTAATCTCCGCTGTTCAATGTTGCCGCCAATTCTTTAATAAACCTGTGCGCATCTTCATCATTAAGGTTGCCAATATTGCTACCTAAGAACAAAACTATTTTCCTTCTGTTTGAATCTATCTTTCTTAGAACATCAAAATATTCCCCAACAAGTGGATCTACCTTTAATTCAGGTAAAACCTGATCAAGCATCCCCTGCAATCCATCAAGAGCATTTGGAGAAATATCAATTGGTTTAAAAGTGAAATGGCTTGGATTGAGGCACTTTAACAGTTCAACAGTCTTTCTTCCATTTCCAGCTCCCAATTCAAAGATATCAAAGCCCGGATTATCTAATTCGCATGCTGCT
>JALEGO010000145.1 GCA_022763165.1 Flavobacteriales bacterium | reverse complement strand
GTCCCTAATTTATCAATCATCGATATCTTGATGTTCTGTGATGCTGAACAGGTCCACAGCATGCTGGATAATTATGAACTAATTAAGTAATTCAAAAATATGTCAGAATACTGGAAAAGCTATTGGAAAAATGTACATATTACTGATCCACAAATAACCGTAGGAAGGACAAAATTTGGTGATCCTGTATCGGCAAAAGCCTTTTCTAAGGAGATTACCTTCATTAATAAAAAATTAAAAGTCTCTGATAAAGAGAATCTTCTTGATCTTTGCGCAGGCAATGGACTCATATCTGATTTTTTTGCACCACTAGTAAATCAGGTGACAGCAGTAGACATATCAGAAGTACTTCTAGAAAACTTTATTTCTAGAATGCCTAATATAGAAAAAATATGCCAAGATTTAAATGAATTTGACTTCAGAAAATATCATTACCATAAAGTGATCTGGCATTTTTCAATTCAACATTTTAGCTTGTCGAACTCAGTACAAATAATTAAAAAGTGCCTTGATAATATACAAGAAGGTGGAGTGTTTTATATTGGCGATGTGCCTGATTTAGACAAAAAATGGCAGTTTTATTCCCTTCCAGAATATAGGTCTTTCTATTTCGATAAGTTAATTAACGGTCAAGATCATATTGGAACTTGGTTTCAGAAATCCTTCTTTATTCATTTATTAGACTACCTAGGTTACAAAGACAGATACGAAATTATCTCCAAGCCTGAATTTCACTTCAATTCGGGCTATAGGTTTGATTTACTGATTTGGAAATGAAGTTGATAGCCCTACATTCCATGCCACGATCAGGCTCTACATGGTTAGGAAGCATTATAGACTCTCACCCTTCTATTTCATATAAAATGCAGCCTTTATTCTCTTATTCCTTGAAAGGTTATTTAGATGATTATTCCAATTATAGCAGAATACAGAGTTTTAAAAATCAGCTATTAAACACTGAAAGCGATTTTATAGATCAAATTGAGAAAAAGAAAAGAAATATAATTCCAGTTTTTAAGAAGTCAACTCCAAAAGTAGTGGCGTATAAGGAAACTCGATATCATTATATTTTAGAAAATTTACTGCGCACTGATAAAGAATCCTATGTTGTTTGTTTAATCAGAAATCCTCTTGCTCATCTATATTCTTGGCTGAATGCACCAAAAGAGTTCAGGCATGAGTTAGGCTGGAAAATTGAAGAAGAGTGGTTACTTGCTCCCAAGAAAAACCAAGGTAGAGCCGAGGAATATTATGGCTATCAAAAGTGGAAAGAAACCACAATAATGTTTCATTCTCTACAAAAAGCATATCCTGATCGCTGTTTGATTATCAACTACTCTGATTTACTAAGGACCCCAATGCAAAAAGCCTTACATATTTTTAGCTTTTTAGGACTACAAATTCACCAACAAACAAAAGAGTTTATTAAAGAGAGCAGAAGCAAAAATGATAAAGATCCATATGGAGTCTATAAAGACAAGAAGGAAGACAATTCATGGCAAGGAAAATTACCTGGTTATATAGTCGATTACGTACAAAATGATTTGGCTGGTACTAGATTAGAATCATACATTACATCATAACCAATTGCATGAACTTCCAAGAATTCAAATCCAGATACCAAAAAGCCCCTGTTGAGGAATATCCCAACAAAGTCACGGACGTGCCTGTGGTTTCTGTCTGTGTGATGACCTATCAGCACAAAGACTACATCAGGCAGTGTCTTGATAGTATTTTGATGCAAAAAACGGACTTCCCCTTTGAAGTTTTGTTGGGGGAAGATGCTTCGACAGATGGGACACGGGAGATATGTATTGAGTATGCAGAGCGTTATCCGGATAAAATCCGGTTGTTTTTGCATGAGCGAGCGAATAATATTCATATTAATGGCAGTCCTACAGGGCGGTTTAATTTCCTTTATAATTTATTTTCTGCCAAAGGGGAGTATATCGCGCTTTGTGAGGGGGATGACTACTGGGTTGATATACATAAACTTCAAAAACAATATGACTTTTTAGAATCCAACCTTGAATATGTTTTAGTTAAATCAAAGCAAAGAAACGTTGATGAAATTGGAAATACACTCTCTGTGAGTAATGGAGGTACCCGTACAATTATGTTTCGCAATATAGTGAAGCTACCCGTTGACTTTATCAATATCATCCCACATGGTGACAATCTACTTAATGGAGTATTAAAACTATATGGAAAAACATTTTCACTAAATGAAGTTACAGCAGCTTGGAGAAAGCATCCTGAAGGTCTATGGGGACCACTTACAGACCAAGGTAACGAGGCAAAATTGCAGCTAAATAGAGGCCTGTCTAAGGTGGGTACAGGCCTTACTCTTCTGAAAATGAAAAATATAAAGTATGGTGAGGCATATATCCTAAACGCTATACCCAACTTACTCAGAGCCACAGAAACCCCTTACACTTGGAAAGACAAGCTTCGTTTACTAGCAAAAATGTTCAAAATAATCTTTAACAAAAACATTTAAATATGAAAAAAGCAGTTTTGACAATACGTGGTCGAAAAGTAGGTTATGATTATAAGCCTTTGGTTATTGCCGAGATTGGCATTAACCATGGAGGCAGTTTGGAAGAAGCAAAAAAAATAGTAGATGCAGCTTTAGAAGCTGGCGCTGAAGTGATTAAACATCAGACTCATATTGTGGAAGATGAAATGAGTAATTTGGCTAAAACTACTATCCCGGGAAATGCGAATAAATCCATTTACGAAATTATGGATGAATGTGCTTTAAATGAAGCAGAGGAAAAAGCATTAATGGAATATGTAGAAAATAAGGGAGGTATTTTCATTAGCACTCCTTTTTCTAGAGCTGCTGCTAACCGTCTTGAATCATTTGGTGTGCCGGCATACAAAATAGGATCTGGAGAATGTAATAACTATCCCCTGATAAAACATATTGCTAATTTTGGCAAGCCCATTATCCTCAGTACAGGAATGAATGATCTTGACACTGTCCGAGGAGCAGTAAATATACTTGAAAAATACAATGTTGATTATGCGTTATTACACACTACCAATTTATATCCAACTGACCCGAAGCTAGTAAGGCTAGGTGCTATGACAGATTTGCAAAACGAATTTCCAAATGCAGTAATAGGTTTATCAGACCATACGACTTCTAACCATGCTTGCTTGGGGGCTGTTGCCCTTGGTGCGTCTATCCTTGAGAGACACTTCACTGATAGCCTAAAAAGAGAAGGCCCTGATATTGTATGTTCGATGGACCCTAGAGCGCTAAAAAATCTTATTACAGGCGCGAATTTGCTTCAACAAATGCGTGGCGGAAATAAAAAAGTCCTGCTAGAAGAGGAGCAAGTGACTAGAGATTTTGCCTATGCCACAGTAGTTTCAATCAAAGATATAAAAGCGGGCGATGCTTTTACTAAACAAAATATATGGGTAAAAAGACCAGGCGTTGGGGAGATTCCAGCTATTGATTTCGAGCAAATTTTGGGAAAAACAGCTACAGAAGATATAGCTGTAGATCAACATTTGAAGAAAAGTCAAGTGAAATGAAAAGAAGAATACTATTTATTTCAGGGACTCGTGCAGACTTTGGCAAGCAAAAGGCTCTGATGCAAGCTGTCAAGAATCATCCAAATTTCAACTTAAGTATATTTTGTACAGGCATGCATCTAATGTCTAAATATGGCTATACTGTAACTGAACTACAGAAGGCTGGATTTTCAGATAATATCTTCCATTTTCTCAACCAAGTAGAAGGGGAAAGTATGGAAATAACTCTATCTAATACGATTGCAGGGTTAAGTCGTTACCTATGCGAAAACCCGGTAGATTTAATTATTATACATGGAGATCGAATAGAAGCTTTAGCTGGTGCCATAGTGGGAGCATTACGCAATCAACTCGTTGGGCATATTGAAGGCGGAGAGGTCTCAGGAACGATAGATGATCTTCTGAGGCACGCTACATCTAAAATGGCTCACATTCACTTCGTCGCTAGTTCGATTGCAAGACAGCGATTGATACAGTTAGGTGAATTAGAGAAGAATATATTTAAAATTGGATCCCCTGATGTTGATGTGATGCTATCAGATAACTTACCTTCTTTAGATGAAGTTAGGCAGCGCTATGATATAAAATATGAGCATTACGCCATTGCCATATTGCATCCTGTTACTACTGAAGTCCACATGATAAAAAAAGCAGTAACTACGTACATAGAAGTGTTAAGGAAGAGTGGTCGAAATTACGTAGTAGTATACCCAAATAACGATATGGGGTCCGAACACATTCTTGCTGCCATAGAGCAGTTAAAAGAGCTCGAAAGCTTTAGGGTGTTTCCCTCCTTACGCTTCGAGTATTTTCTAACCCTATTAAAAAATTCCGAATTTATCATTGGAAACTCCAGTGCAGGTATCCATGAAGCTCCAGTTTATGGAGTGCCTACGATCGATATAGGTAGCCGTCAGCGGAATCGCTTCAGGTATAAATCGATTCGTAATGTAGATTTTTCACAAGAGCAATTGCTAAGTGCGATTGAGGAAGCTACTCAGGCAGGTCGGTACGAATCAACTACTCACTATGGGAAAGGAGACAGTGCACAGTCTTTTATTAGAATTTTAGAATCTCAGACTTTGTGGGAAACTGAGAAACAAAAACCATTTGTTGATCTTTAGAAAATGTATCAGGATAAAGAAGTTATTGCAATTATTCCAGCTAGAGGCGGCTCTAAGGGTATTCCAAAAAAAAACATGATAAAGTTAGGTGGCTATCCTCTAATTTACTGGACAATAGTTCGGGCTCAACGCTCAAACCATATTGACCGTATAATAGTGAGTTCAGATGATGATGAAATTTTATCCTATTCAGAAAGTATAGGCGCAGAAGCTTTACGTCGACCTTTAAATCTTGCTACAGATACTGCCTCAAGTGTAGACGTTGTCCTTCATGTATTAGAATATCTTGGATTGAAAGAATCGCATGAGCTGATTCTTCTATTACAGCCTACTTCCCCGTTAAGAACAACTGAAACAATAGACAAGTCAATCAAATTCTGTTTGGAAAATGCATATAAATACGTAATGAGCGTCTCCCCACTGCAGAAGAGTCCCTATCATTTCTACTTAGAAGGAGAAAATAATATCCTTATTCCACTTTACTCGCCAGAAGGAATCACTTCAGTAAGACGACAAGATTTACCTACTGCTTATACATCTAATGGGGCGATCTATCTAGTGGACGCACATTACTTTACCCAAATTCGTACGTTCAAACCAGAAAATATTCATGCCTTCAAAATGAGTGACGAAGAAAGTATCGACATTGATACTCTGAGTGATTTGAACGCGGCAGAGAAATTAATACGTCTTAAAAACATCCAAGCATGAAAATACTTCATATCGCCTCTTTTATAGGCAATATTGGCGACAATGCTAGTCATTCAGGGTTCCATAACTTAATAGGTCAAGAGCTTCGACAAAAACTAGAGTTCAACCAAATAGAAATAAGGAGATTTTACCAGAGCTATAGTAGACTT
>JALEGO010000144.1 GCA_022763165.1 Flavobacteriales bacterium | reverse complement strand
CCAACCAATTCAATGCCTTTGCTATTTTCGCATGATAAAATCTCACATGCTCGTCTATATTTTTCCAATAATCTCAGCGCTCATTGGGTGGTTTACCAACTTTCTTGCCGTCAAAATGCTTTTTCGACCAAGAAAGCCTGTAAACATTGGTTTTTATAAGGTTCAAGGCATTTTTCCAAAACGGCAGAAAAAATTGGCAGAAAGAATTGGTAAAATGGTGGCTGACGAACTATTATCTACGGAAGACATCAAAGCCAAGTTGGATACTCCAGAGACAAAGCAAGTGCTATTGAACAAGGTTGGTGAGAAATTTGATGATTATTTATCGAATAAGCTCGCTGAAAAATACCCCATCATTTCTACTTTTTTGACAGATGGAATGAAGCAAAAGATTAGGGACGAATTTACCGCTGAGCTTGGAGCCATTATTCCAACATTAATATCTGATTTTGTGGGCTCTCTTGATCAAGTATTTGATGTAGAAGAAACCATAAGAACTAAAGTTGAAGAGCTGTCAATAGAAAAGTTGGAAGGCCTTATCATGGGAATTCTCAAGAAGGAATTTGTTTTTATCGAATTAGTGGGAGCAGTAATTGGTTTTCTTGTTGGATGTCTAATGCTATTGCTTCAAGATCAGCAATGTTGAACAAATGAATTATAAATACTCTTGAAGTAAGTGAAAACGATCTATAATATTTTTAGGAGTACTTTAAGATTCATAATTGAGGCTAAAAGGTCTAACTATTCAATCCGAGAAAAATTAGAGGTTTTTAAAGTATTGTGGTTGTGTTATGTCAAGGGAATTTTTGGTTCTAATAATAAGGTTGTAACGCAAAAAATATTTGGATTCACGGTGCATGCGTATAGCTATCGAACACTTCATTATCTCTTCAAGGAAATATTTGTGACTCAAGAATACAATTTTATTGTGTCCAAGGAGAGCCCTAAAATAATTGATTGTGGAGCCAACATAGGGATGGCAATATTGTATTTCAAAAAGAGATACCCAAACGCTCATATCCGTGCTTTTGAGCCTAATCCACATGTTTTCGAATTGTTGGAAAAGAATGTTAAGATCAATGGATTAGAAAACGTTGAGTTGTTCAATCTCTGCTTGTCCAATGAGGAGGGTGAAATGGAGTTTTATATGAATGAAGATCATGGAACTTTGGTCGGTTCATTGAAGCAAGCGAGAGGTGGAAATGCTAAAATTTCTGTCAAATCTAAGAAGTTGTCATCCTTAATTGATTCGGAAGAAATTGATCTGATTAAAATGGATATAGAAGGAGCCGAGAAAGAAGTCATTTCCGACCTAATAGCAAATGATAAATTAAAGATTGTACACAGATTTATAATTGAATATCATCATCGACTGGGTTCGGAAAAATCTAAACTTGCTGAATTTATTAAGCCTTTTGAAGACTTAGGTTTGGAGTATAACTTGAGAACTGACTTCAATCAAATTGGTGAACTGCAGGATATTCTAATAGACTTTCATAGAGGCTAATTTAAACCTTGATTCGTCCAGGACGTTCCTCATGTTAGTTGTTTCCATTTAATTTTGATTGTCGTTATTCTATCCGTAACCCATTTATCTTCATATCTTATTTCAAAACCAAGCTTTTTGTAAAACTGAATTTTCGAAAGATAAATTTCACCATTGCGCTTAATATATTTCATGTCGTCCTCCACAATCCATCCATTTAGAATTTCTTCGTTTTTCTTTAGAAATGAGATCAAATGACTTCCTATTCCTTTTTTTTTGAGCTGAATTTCTAACAATAATTGAAAAAAAACGCTCGCCATTTCTTGTAAACTATACAGACCAAGCATCCAAGATTTTTGAGTTGTTTAGAAGGTAGATGTGTTCTTTTTCCTGTAAAAGTTCTAAATAATTGTCAAAGTCTTGTAGTTCGTCTAATCCAATAACAGATGGAAATTCTTCATTCCAGAGCTCGAATACTTGCGATTTTATATGAAGAGGTAACGATGATGATCTTTGAAAGTTGAACATCACTTGTATTTCCTTCTTCGAATGACCGCATATGACAGAATCAAAAAGAAAAAACCTGCGCCCATAAAACCGGCTAAACTAACATATGGTATGCCATAATCTGTTTTTTGATGTGGTTCAAAGTCCGCCAACATTGTGATAGATGAGCCAATAATTAGGGATACAATAATCATTGCCAGCGTGACTCTGTTAGTGAGGCTATCTAGTTTTTTTAGGAGATAACCGTAACCTTCATGGTGAATTTTGAAATTTAACTGTCCCTTTTTGAATTTCGTAACGATCTCTCTAAAATCATGAGGAAAAGCTCTCCAAACGCTGATGTCTTGTTCCAAATGTTCTGTGATCGCATTGATAATGTTTTTTGGAGAATACTTACTTGAGAATATCTTCTTTCCAAAGGGTTTGATAAAATCATAGGTATTGAAATGCGGATGAATTTGCTTTCCAATTCCTTCCAAAATAGCAAATGCTCTGAATATTAAGAAAACGCTACCGGGAACAGAAATCTTATAATCATACATTATTTTTTGCAGTCTTGCAGACATGTCGGCAATACTGCCTTCGTTGACATCTAGATCGGCATAATCTTCAATAAGCTCGTTGAGATCATATTG
>JALEGO010000143.1 GCA_022763165.1 Flavobacteriales bacterium | reverse complement strand
GTGAAGATTACACAAGCAGGTGTGCGGGAGTCACATCCTCATGGAGTAACAATTACCCGTGAAGCACCAAACTATAGCGTAAAATAGATCTGTTTTCGTCTGTTTTCGTCTATTTTCGTACATTTGCAAACTAATTTTAGAAATCTTTAACTATGTTAAAATCGATTGTTTTAACCTTACTGACATTCACTTTTGTCGCTGGATTTGCTCAAAAAGATGCTGTTTTCATTACCATTGATGATACAAAAGTAACACTTGGTGAGTTCGAGGCGATATACAATAAGAACAACAATATTGAGACTATCGATAAAAGATCCCTCGAAGAATATGTAGATCTTTTTGTGAATTTCAAACTCAAAGTAAAAGAAGCAGAATCTCTTGGAATGGATACTGTTTCATCATTCAAATCAGAACTTGCTGGATACAGAAAGCAATTGACTAAGCCGTATTTAGTTGATAAAGATTTGAATGAGACGATCATGAAAGAAGCTTATGAGCGAATGAAACAAGACGTAAAAGTTGCACACATTCTCGTAAAATCAAGTGATCAAGATGCACCACAGGACACCCTAAGGGCTTATAACAAGATTATGCGATATCGAAAGAGGCTCAACAACGGTGAGTCAATGGAGAAGCTTAGAAATGAAATCTTAAAAGGCAAGGATAAGTCTTTGATTGCTGAGGACTTAGGGTATTTTACAGCATTTCAAATGGTTTATCCATTTGAGACTGCGGCATTCAACACAAAAGTAGGGGAGGTAAGCAAGATCGTTAAGACCAGATTCGGTTATCATGTCTTGAAAGTATTTGATAAAAGACCATCTAGAGGACAAATTAGAGTTGCACACGTAATGGTAAAATCCAATGCGAAGGATACAGAAGAACAGAAGGCTTCTGCAAAGAAAAAAATTGATGAGATTTATGAGAAGACGAAGACGGATAATTTTGCTGATTTAGCAGTTAAATTTTCCGATGACAAAGGCTCAGCAAAAAAAGGTGGGGAACTTCCTTGGTTTGGCACTGGAAGAATGGTTCCTGAATTTGAAGAAGTAGCCTTTGGATTGACTTCGGACAATGAAATCTCTCAACCAGTCAAATCAGATTATGGTTGGCATATTATCAAAAGATTAGAAGTAAAAAAACTCGATAATTATGAGAATACCCTCGCTGAAATTAAAAACAAAGTATCGAGAGATTTTAGAGGCTCGTTGAGTCGAGAGTCACTGCTAAACAAGCTTAAGAGAAGTTATGGGTATAATCCAAATATGACAGCAGTAAGAGATTTTTATACTAAAGTGGATAAGTCCTATTTCAATGCAGGTTGGAAAACTGAAAATGCTGGCAATTTGGATGCTGTTCTTTTTACATTGGAAGACAAGGAATTTTCAAATACAAAGAAGGTCTTCACCCAATTGGATTTTGCTAAATTTCTTCAAAGAGGAATGCGCAGACAAAAGCCTGTAGAGATTGAATTACTGGTTGATAAAATGTATGACAAATTTGTTTCTGAATCAATTGTCTCATTTGAAGAAGGTATTTTAGAATATAAATACCCAGAATTCAAGGCCTTAATGCAAGAATACCGTGATGGAATCTTACTTTTTGAATTAATGGATAAGAAAGTGTGGACCAAGGCAGTTAAGGATACAACAGGTCTCAAAGAGTTTTATGAAAGTAATAAAACAGATTTCATGTGGGAGCAAAGACTTCAAGCCTCAATTTACACGCTCAAGTCTGAGGATATTGTGAACAGAGCCAAAAAGTTGTTCAAAAAGCAAGACAAGAAAAAGTGGTCTGATCAAGATGTGGTAAATATGTTAAATGAGGAATCTGAACTTAATGCTAAGGTAGAGTCCGGGAAGTACTCAAAAGGAGACAACGAAATTATCGATAAAATATCCTGGAATACTGGTGTCTCCGATGTGATGGTAGAGAATGGTCAATACATTCTAGTCAACGTTAAGAAGGTTTTAGCTCCTGAACCAAAACTTTTATCAGAATCGCGAGGCTTGGTAACCTCAAAGTATCAAACTTACTTGGAGGATCAATGGATTCAAGAATTGAGATCGAAATACAAAATCTCAATCAACAAGAATTTACTTTCACAAATCGAACAATAAAATTTGTTGCCAAGAGAACAGCATATTTTTATCCTCCTATTTTTTGTTCTTTTTTCATGTCAGAACACAGAGGAAGAACAGATCGATGATCCTGTTTTGGCGAAAGTTCATAATAAGTCCTTATATCTAAGTCAGATACAAGGAGGAGTTCCAAAGGGAATAAGTGAGGAAGATAGCGTTGCACTCATCAAGACCTTTATCAAACACTGGATAGAAGATGAATTGGTGATTTCTGGTGCCCAAAACAATAAAAACATTGATATAGAACAAATCGATAAGCAAGTTGCTGGATATAAGAAATCATTGCTTGTTTTTGCATATGAAAATGAGGAGGTAAAGGCCAAACTAGATACTATTGTTTCAGGTCAAGAGATTTCAAAGTATTACTTGGACAACGAGGCGGATTTTATTCTAAAAGATCATATAGTAAAGTTGGCTTTCATTGCGGTATCAGACAAGAGCAAGAACAAGGATGAAATAAGGAAAAACTACAGGTTAAAATCAGAAGAATCATTGGGAAGTTTGCAAAATTTGATAGGTGAATTTGTTATTTTTTCTTTAG
>JALEGO010000142.1 GCA_022763165.1 Flavobacteriales bacterium | reverse complement strand
TGCGAAAAAATTCAAGAATAATATTGCCGTCGGCGCCATTACAGTTTTTTTTGGAGAGGAAAATGGAACTGCCTCTAGTAGCGCAAGCACATCTAGCGGTGCAATAAAAGCAGTCAAAACATTTTATTTGGAAACTTCTTCTCAAGACGGAGAAAGAAAATTAATAGCTTTTGAAAGCACCCCTCGCGAGGGAGAGGGAGACATAAAATGGGGAATTTCAGGGCTAGGTTGTATAGACGGACATTCTATGATGGCGTGTCAACCTTATAACATTAAATCATTATGCTTTAAAAAAATGCAAAGCTTTTTTCAGCAAATGCCTTTATCTTCTTCAACAAGTTTTAGTACGAGTTCTTCATCTTCTTTAACAAGTTCTAGTTCAAACTCCCCACAACCCAGCCTTCGTGAAAAAGTTCACCCTTCATCTAAAATGATAGATCCTCTAGCATCTCTTATAAGAACTGCGAATACTCTACGTTCGTTGAGGAATGTTTTGCGTGAAGATTGGGCTCCTCTAAGACATTTAGCTGATTCTTATAAGCAATTATTTGATGAAGAAGCTTCTCAAGAAAGTTTAATTCCTGATCTAGATACCCTTTCACTTGGAGAGTGGGATGTAGATGCAGAAGAAGCAACGGGTGCAAGAGATTATGTTTTTAAGATAGATGAATCTATCAATAAGGTAGAAAAGAGCCTAAGTTCTTTAAACACAGTTATGAGAGGCATGCCCTCCCAATTAAAAGAGCTTAAAAAATTAGTAGAAAGAGTAAAAATGGATGCAACTGAAATCTACAATGAGTGCTGGCATAGTGAACAAAGATTATTTCATTTTTTATTTTCTCAATTAGCTGATCAAGAAGATTATTCAAGTTCAAGTGAACAATCATATTCCTCAAGTGATAAGAGCGAAGCGCCAAGTCCTAATTTAGAAGAGATGGTATTTAATTGGGACACGGTAGCGAATTTAGGCGATGAACTACAGCCAAAAATCATATTTTTCCATATTCACTCGCGTCTTAGTTTTTGTGAAATGTGCTTATATACTTTAGAAGAATTTGTTCCAAAATTTATGAAAAAGATTAATTCTTTCTCTCGTGGTTGGCAATTAGGGGGAATACTTGGTTCTTACAAAACTCCTTATGATCAAAATATGCTTGATCGTATCCCAACTGGCAGTACACCATGGATTGGAAAGACCCCTTTTTCTATGGCTGAACTAGAAGACCATCGTTCAGAAGATGGAATTCCAAGCCTTTATATAACGACATGGAAATGATATATACTCATTTCAATAATTAAATACATGCATATTTTTTAATAAAACGCTTGGTTGAACCCGCTTGACACGTTGAACCTTTCTCTTAAGCTTAATTTAGCATTGTTTCGACATCTCATTGATAAAACTCAAAAGATCTAGAAACGAGTTTGGATGACACCTTATGTGAAAGGGTTTTTAGGTAGTCAGTTGGATTAAAAATTGTATTACAATTCTCCAATTGATTGTAATGCACTTTTAATCTAAAATAATTTAAAATATTATTCTTCATAAATAAGGTTATAAATGAAAAATATTATAAGATTTCTTGTCATTTTTATAGTATCGTTTTCTTTTTACCCGGCATATTCAGATTATGTTGATTGTTCTGAATGGAATCTATCTAAAAACCCTTCTATAAAAATCTCAAGAATAAGGGATATGTTGAAAGAAAAGGAATCTGAAGTCGAAGGTCTTGGCTTTAGTCAAAACCGAATGACGAGTGCTCAATTTAACGAAATTACAGAAAGTTTAGATCCAGAAAAATATCTAAATCTGAAAATTCTTAATTTAAACGATAACCTGATAGGTGTGGATGCCGCTTCCTCTTTTCTAAGATGGTTACGTTTACCTTCGGCTCCTTGGATAAACATAACGGGGAATGCTTCTATAAGTCTCAAGAATATTTCAGAATTTCATGAAGCTCTTGGATCTTTGATTGATGATCCTTCAGACCTTAAAGAAAAAATGAAGAGAGTTATTTTTATGTCTCATCAGTATGTACCAAAGGCTAAAAGATCTGTTGAAGTTTATAGCATGCATGTGGGTGCAGGAATTATTCCTTGGGATTGGGATCAACAACATAAGTGTTTTTATACTTCAAAATTCTTTAAAAAATTACAAGCCCAAAGAGCTGTAGATCGCTTTACTAAATGTATGGAGGGCATGAAAATATTAGCCGCGTCACCTCCTTCTATAATTGTATCTTCTACCAGTCTACCTTTAATGGCAGCAACATCGGATGCTTCTTATCATCAACAAGAGGAACCTGACGAATTAAGTTTTGAACAAGCTATTGCTGCTTTAACATTTAATCCTAACGCAGATGAATAATATAATATGAATACCTATAGAAAAAGGAACTTCTTATCTTTCCTTATCCTCATTTGTTGTGCTTTCTTTTCAATCACTCCAAGTTATGGGGGGCTGGAAGAGGATGATTATGATATATAGAGGTAAAAGAAAATTTGGCACTTTACATGGTCAAGATTTAGATGCAATTCATGAAGAACTTGCAACGTGTGAAACAATTGTTTCTAACATTAAATTTACACAGAATTTAAAAAGGATCGAAAGTTAAAGACCATGAATGTTTAGATAGGAGCTATATTTTTCTAGATCCCGCGATCAAGTCGCGGGACGTCAATGGTATGTGTGGTTTCTAAACCAATTCTAACGTTTCACGGAGCGTCACCACACCATTTGACGTCCCGCGGCCCAAACCAGCGGAATTGAGTTTCTTTTGTTACGCTCAAAGCCATACATGACAAATATACATTACATTGACGCCCCGCTGCTTGACAGCGGGGTCCAGGAGTAGAAAAATAACGCATGGCCTATTACGTTTATATACTCGCAAGTCGTCGAAACGGGACTCTCTATATTGGTAGTACCTCTGATCTTATCGCACGTATTTGGCAACATAAAAATAAACTCAGAGAAGGTTTTACTGCGCGTTATAATGTAACACAACTGGTCCATTTTGAAGAATTTGAAGAGGTGGGAATGATGGCTCAGCGAGAAAAACGTCTTAAAGAGTGGAAACGCTCTTGGAAAATACAGTTGATAGAAAAGCGTAATCCTCAGTGGGAAGATTTGTATGAAAAGATAGTTACTTAAAAAATCTGGACCCCGTGGTCAAGCCACGGGGCGTCCCTCTCTCTACGCGACGTCCCGCGACTTGATCGCGGGATTGATCCATTAAGGCTTCTTGAAGTTTTTTAAGTATAGGTGTTTTTAAATCTTCTTAATCGGGGAAAAAGACGTTAAGGGTGAAACGGGCTGTCCATTTCGTGCCGACAGAAGAGGGAACGGCAGCATTGTAAAAGAACTGGAAGGTACCACTCACAAACTGTTCATTTACCTTAAATATATATCCGCCTCCCCCGCCTACAGGAACGGTCCATCTCTGGGTGTGTTTTAGGGTCCAATCGGCAGTAATGAGGGGCAAGTAGGCAAGATACCATCCATTTGAAAGGTTATAATAAGAAAAAGCTTCTAGAGTGAATGAATTCACACGAGGTTGATTCTTGACTCCTGCAAAAGACCAAACGTTATACGCATAAAACCCCAAGACCCACCTTGAAGGGGTAGCTGCAAAAACCATTCCAGGGCCGGCACTAACTTTTCCTGATCCTAGTTGAGAGTTTTTTGCAGTGGGGAGGTTAAATACGGGACCAAAGCCTGCTGCAGTTTTCCCTATATGGACGGGTGAAAGATAAAATTGTGGGTTTAAATCTCCTATTCCAGAAATGTGGCCCCTTTTAGTCACATTATTCACTTGATATTGAACAGGAATGATGGTCCTTGTAATGACTTTTATATTTTTGTGAACTCTTATAGGTATTTGAGGAGCTATCTTAAGAATGTATTGAGGTTGATCCTTATCTGCATATCCAAAGTTAAAATCATTTTGAAAAGGAAGGGATATAACATTAGAAAGTGGGTTTTCAAGATCCTGTAGTAATTCAAGGTCACTGGTATTTTTAGCATGGGCAGTTGAAAAATGAATAAAACCTAAAAAAAGATAGAGTGATAAATGCCATTTTTTAAGTAATATCTCACCATCAGACGGATTTTTATATACCAAGGAATACCACGTTTTTTCGTCATTGCGAGAAGGGTCGAAGACCCGACGAAGCAATCTATCTTTCCAATGAATCCATGGATTGCCGCGCCCACTGCGTGGGCTCGCAATGACGACGAAAAAAATTTTTCCGGTGTTAAGAAGTAACATGAAAAACTTCCCTGAGCTCATATTTATATACTTCAATATCATAAAAATTTATGATTCTCAAATTATTGCTTACCTTCTTAAAGTTTTTCTTGCGCCTTTAGAAGGGTGAATTTACAGTAGACCCAAGGGTATTCTGGGAAATTCACCCTCTTATAACAAAAAGAGTAAAGAAGAAAAATATGGCAGATTCAGCTGTGAACATTTTTTTAAACGTCAGTGCTCCCGGAGAATATGCTTTTGAACTCAATCAGTTCCGAGGTGTTGAAAGGCTTTCAAGCCTTTTTGAATATACGCTGATTATGACCGCACAAAGTAATTCCATTGAATTTAATACTCTTATGGGTCAGTCGGCAACGGTTTCCTTATCAGTGGGCTCTGAACAACGAACCTTTAACGGGATAATTGGATGCTTTGAACAACAAGCAACGCCGTTTGAGCCCTTGAATATGTCGAATGTTTATCGTGCAGTCTTGTATCCACAAGTTTGGCTTCTCACTTTTTCTGCCCACTGTCAAATTTTTCAAAACATGTCAACGGTGGCCATTATTCAACAGATTTTGGATACTAATTCGATTTCCTATTCAAACCAAGTGGTATCCGCGGGTATGACCCAGAGGGAATTTTGTGTTCAATATAATGAAACAGATTTTGCTTTTATTTCTCGCCTCATGGAAGAAGTTGGAATATTTTATTACTTCCAACAATCAGAGGTGGGGCATACGCTTGTCCTTGCTGACTCTTCCCGAGAGAGTTCTCCCTGCAACAATGCAGCAACCGTCAGCTTTATGGACTCAGCACCCTATGAACCCTTTATGATGAGTGTGAGCTCATGCTTCATTACGCAAAAAATTGTCCCAAAAAGTGACTCACTCATTAGTTATAATTACCTGACTCCTCAAGCCCCCTTAAAAGGCTCAGCAAGTGGTCCCACTGATGCAGGAGGGGGAGACATCACCAGTTATCGTGAAGTCTTTGGTGAGCAAACTTTGGGGGATACATTAACTACTGTAAAATTACAATCGGAAGACGTGTCTCAAAAAAGAGTGGAGGGAGTCTCTTATGTTCCCTTTTTTTTAGCGGGATATTCCTTTACTTTAGAAAATCATCCTCGGGCTGACGCAAATATTAATTATGTCCTTTATGAAGTGATTCATGAAGCCCGTATTGTTGAAGGACAAGGAAACCCTATTTATAAAAATCAATATAAAGCTTTTCCTTTGGAAGCAGTCTTTACTCCCCCCCAAATCACCCCTCGTCCCTCTATTTACGGCACACAAACAGCTGTCGTAACGGGGCAAGAAGGGGAGGATATTTATACGGAACAGTATGGCCGAATTAAGGTCAAGTTTCACTGGGATTCCTCACCACAAGAAGATGATACCACTTCTTGCTGGATTCGCGTGGCCACTCTTTGGGCGGGGCAGAATTGGGGCACTTTATTCACGCCCCGGGTAGGTCAAGAAGTTGTGGTCTCTTTTATTGATGGGGATCCCGATAATCCCTTAGTTATTGGAACAGTTTATAATGGAGAGAATACCCCTCCTTATTTACCTGATGACCCCACAAAATCGACAATAAAAAGTCAAACGAGTCCTTCTGAAGAAGAAACAACTCCTGGGTATAATGAGTTTCGTTTTGAAGATAAGCAATATTCAGAAGAAATTTATATCCATGCCCAGAAAGATTTTAACATTGATATTCAAAACAATCAAAATATTACCCTTGTGGGGGGAAGTCGAACGATTGTTTTGCAGGCTCAAGCTGAAGAAAATGAGGAGAGTGAGGGTGAAAATCAAGGTAACGACAGTCTTACGTTGAATAATGGAAACAAATCCCTGGAGATTATCAAAGGTAACTATTCCATTCAGTTGAATGAGGGCAGCATAATGGTAACTTGTTTGCAAGGAGATGTTGCTTTCAAGGTTACAGGAGACGTTTCTTTTGATGTTACAGGGAATGTTAATTACACTTGTACGGGATCTTTTGGCGTCAGCGCAGATGGAGGAATCAACTTGAAATCTGGGGCAGAAACCACTTTGGTCTCGGCTTCAGATACAACTCTCGATGCAGGAGCGGAAGTTGGCATTTCAGCAGGAGGATCTGTGAATATTAAAGCTACAGCTGCCGTTGATGTGACGGGTGTAACAATTTTACTTAATGGATAAATTCAATGACTGAAGAAGATGAAAACGAAAATGAAATTTTAGAAGCTGAAGAGTCTCAAAATCAACTGCTTGAAAAGAAAAAAGAAATAAAATCAGCGACAAAAAAAGTTTTGGGTGAAAAGATTGAGGGCAAGTTTCATGGAATTGAAGAACATTATAATGAGGAAGGCAAACTCGTAGCCCACTTGCCCTTTGAAGCGGGGGTGCTGCATGGTGAAGCACGGCGGTATGATAGTTCTCAAAAATTGAAGGAAAATCTTCGCTATCAAAAAGGAACGGCCCATGGTCTTGCCGAGTTTTATAAAAATGGAACTTTGGCAATGCATACAACCTTTAATGAAGGAAAGCAGCATGGAGAAAGTGTTATTTACGATGATGCAGGAATGTTGCATGCCCGCATTCAATATGAAAATGGTAAGAAGAATGGGACGTCCATTGCCTATGATTCTCAAGGCCGTGTGAAACGGATTTTTCATTATCAAAACGGTGTCCTAGAGGGACCAACGCTTGCTTATTATCCTAGCGGGACTCTTTTGGAAACGGGTCTCTATAGAGAAGGAAAGAAGGAAGGAGAGTTCCGCATCTTTCATGAAAATGGGCGCATCCATCAACTCATGGTCTTTGATCGTGGAAGACTTATACGTAAACCACAATTTTTTGACCAAAACGGAAATCCTATGTCGACAGGCATTGAAAGATGAGTCTTGCGGTCGTTGGGGAAACTTCTCTTATCAAATGTATTTTTGGAATGATTCCAACACCTTTAACAGTTCTTCCTGATCGGACAGTGAGTGCGGAAGCTATGCTGATGGGAAATATTACGGACATGGCTCCCCTTGTAAATATTCTTCCTTTCGGCATGTGTACTTCCCTTGCAAATCCTGAGGTTTTAGCGGCTACCATTGCAGCTCTTGGCATACTCACACCTATGCCATGTATTCCGGTAATCGTAGATCCGTGGATTACGGAAGCGTTAGATGTGATTGTAACAGAAGGGCCCGCTCTCGATCAAACAGCAATGATTATGTGTGCATGGGCGGGTTTAATCCATATTGAGGAGCCAGGGAACTTTACGGTTATGGTTCCTTAAAGGAGAAAAAATGAGACCAACTTTTGCGGATATTCAAAAAGCTCAAGCTCTTCTTCAAGGTGTCATTCTTAAAACGCCCACCATCTACTCCCCTACCATTTCGCGCCTTTTTAATACAAAGGTTTTTTTGAAGTTGGAGAGCTTTCAAGAAACAGGTTCTTTTAAGGAAAGAGGGGCTTATGTAAAGTTAAAAGGACTTTCAAGTCAAGAAAGGCGCCAAGGAGTTATTGCTGCCTCAAAAGGCAATCATGCTCAAGCCGTCGCTTTCCATGCGCAAGCCTTACATATTCCTGCAACTATTGTGATGCCAGTCAACACACCCCCTACTAAAATTGGACATACGGAAGAATGGGGCGCACGCATCGTCCTTGCCGGGAGAACGTTTGAAGAGGCCAATTCGGCGGCTCAAGAAATTGCACGGAAGGAAAAGTTAACTCTCATTCATCCCTACGATGATCCAGAGCTGATTGCAGGTCAAGGTACAATTGCCGTTGAAATGTTAGAAGATCAACCAGAATTAGACGTTCTTATCGTCCCGATTGGAGGGGGAGGGCTTTGTGCAGGGATTGTCCTTGCTGCAAAGTCTCTAAAATCATCACTTCAGGTTTATGGAGTTGAGGTGGAAGGCTATGCTTCCATGTCTCAAGCCCTTTATAAAACAAAGGACAAAAAGGAAAGTGAGGCCACTCTCGCTGATGGTATCGCTGTTAAGCACCCAGGAAAGCTCCCTCAGGCGATTTTGAAAGACCTGCTTCAAGGAATTGAAATTGTCACAGAAGAAGAGATTGAACATGCGGTAGATATTCTCGCCCGCAAAGCTAACCTTGTTGTTGAGGGGGCGGGAGCTGCCGGAATTGCGGCCCTTTTACATAATTCAGCCCATTTTAGACGGAAAAATGTGGGCATTATCATTACGGGCGGTAATATTGATGGCCGGGTTCTCTCTTCTGTTATGGTACGGGGACAACTCCGTGAAGGGAGCTTAACCCTTTTGCGTTTAGATGTTGAGGATGTTCCTGGTGTTTTGGAAAAAATTGTTGGCGCCATTGCAAGGCATCAAGGAAATATTCTAGAGGTTAAACATCAGCGTCTTCTTTATGAAATTCCCATAAAAATGGCAGAAATTGAAATCATGCTGGAGACACGCGGAAAATCCCACCTTGAACGCATTGTAAAGGAGTTAAAATCACTCGGTTTTACTGCCCGTATCTCATCCAATACCGACATCGACCTTCTTTAAGTTAAGATTTTGCTTGATATAATAGTAAAAAAACAAGAAAACAGCAATAAAGCATGGAACGATTGAAAGACTTAAGAAGAATGTTTGATAATGGGTTAAGGAGGGTTCATTCAGCAAAGTATCGTCTATCGAGAATTGAGCAATAAATCCCCCAAAATAATGACCATAAGCAATCGCCATGAGCCAAAAGCTCATCATCAAACTTCGAAAACGTGGGGGTGACAGCTTTGAAATATTAGAAAAACCAATCGGGACAATCCAAAGCTCTCCAATTGTTTGAAGAAGAATGGCGCCTATGATCCAAAAAGGAGAGGCCAGAGTATTATCTCCACTCGCGCTTACAGCTAAAACTAAAAAACTAACCCCTGTTAATAAAAAGCCAAGCCCAAGCTTAATTAAACCATCCATCTTTCTCTTTTTTTCAAGAATTTTCTCTGAGAATAGAATTAACAAGGGACCAAACATGAGAACAAATATAGGCCCTAGAGAAAGCAATGCGGCTGCAGGAAACTCAACCCCCAAAATCTGCCGATCAACAGCCTTATCAAAAAACAGCATAAGAGAGCTTCCCGCCTGTTCAAAGAGAGAACAAAAGATCGTGAAAAGCAGTATATAAAAAAGAATGCTTAAGAGATCCTTTCTTTCTTGAGGATTAGAGAGATAAAATACTCTGGCAAAGTACAGTATGCTCCCTACGATAATAACGCTCATCAAGTGATTAAAAGAGCTATGATACTTGAATATGAAGTAGAGAAAGAAGAGAAGGATTAAAATAAATCCCCCTAAAAAAGCTGGATGAGAGAACATCCTATTCGCAAGGCTAGCGTCTTCTTTTCTTTGTTTAAAATAGATTTTTTGATAAAAAAGATAGATGCCCCCTGCAAGGGTGACAATTATAAGCAATAAGCTATTGTAGTAACCTCCATAAGCTTTGCTGATAAACCCACAGAGAAGCGGCGCTATAAAACTACCCAGGTTCATGGCAAGGTAAAAAGTAGAATAGGCTTTATCTTTTTGAGAATCTTTAGGATTTTCAAAGAGCATTCCAACGGATGTAGAAAGGGTAGGTTTAAAGAAACCAGAACCTAAACTAATTAAAGCCAAAGCGATAAAGCAGAATTCTTGTGATGTAGACATTAAAAAAGAAATTCCAGTGGCTTGAAGAACTCCCCCAAGGATGATGGCATTCTTCGTTCCTAAACCATTGTCAGCGACCCATCCCCCAATAAGAGACGTTGCATAGGATAAGGCCATTAAAGAGGCAAAAAGGCTAATGGCTTCTTTTTCCGATAAATCAAATTGAGCAATAACATAAAGAAGAAAGATGGATTTTAATCCATAAAAACTGAAATTAAAACAAGCTTGGGTATAGAATAGAGCGCTAAATCCCTGAGGATATTTTTTAAAAACGTTAAAAGTCACTCTTTCTACCTCTCAAGGACATCCTCAACATATTAATAGCTTTTCAAAACTTTTCTCTTTGTTTATTGTTTTTTTATATGAGTTTCCTTGCTTTTTATCAACCTTAATAAAAAATTAACTAATTTTTCTTGCAAAATCTCAACGAGAAGTCTACGTTGAGGGAAAAGGAGCTATTGAAAAATGGCCTATATCCCATATGAAAAACTTTCTATTGACTGGACGGAAGGCGGAAAGAGCCTATCTCTTTCTTTGCCGTGGATGTCAATGGGAATTGAAGTTACGAAAGAGGACAAACCATGGGTTTTAGATGCCCTAGAGCATCTCCATTCTTCTGCTTCTCATAGCAATGTTCAACGATTTATTCATGAACTTAAAGACTATCCCCTCTTTTATATTAGGCCTAGATCCTTAGAGGACTTTCAAGGAAAAGATCTTCAAATTTGCTCAGAATTAACGGTCGATGCCTCAACGCCTGAGAGGCTTATGTCTACTTTTGATTGTGAGATTGCTGAAGAGCTCAAAGAAAGTGCGCTTCCTGCTTGGACCTGGGATAGAGAAAAAATTCTAAATAAATCTCGCATTCAAGGTACAGATCTTTATGATCCCGTTAGCTTGATCACCTATCTGATTTGCTATCGTCTGGAGTGGGAAAGTACCACTTGGTCAGGTCAAGATGGATTTGGTCAATTTTTAGAACGTCTGCTTAAGCGAAACGAGGATCAGTTTTTTAAAGCCATCGGTTGGATTTCCAAACAATCATGGTATGTGACAACCGAATCCTGTGAAGCCATGAAACCGGCACTTTCTCATTTTGAAAAAGCCCAGGAATTGATTAATCACTTTATTTGTGACGAAGCGGGGCATTATAAATTTATGGAGCAAGTTTTTCGAGATCTTGATCTGAATAAAGACGATTTTCTCGTTGGAAAAGGAACGAAATGGCTTTTAAATGCTCACAAAAAAACGGCTGAGATTTCTCCTCTGGCTTTTTCTGGGATGATTAACCTTTTTGAAGCCGCTTTCTATGAAGGGCAGGATCCCATTTCACGAGTGATTCAGCTTTCATCAAGACCTTATGCAGCCCAAGGATACGATCTTCATTATAAAATTAACCAAGAACATCGCCATTGTGATATGCCAGTTCGACTTGCAGGGTATATTGGTCCTCAAACCTATGAGCATGCCATCTTAACCTTGGGATTATTTGAGCTCACTCTTAATTTTCTTGATAATATGGAAAAAGATCTTGCGAAGAGATTTGAATTCCAATAGATGTTCATTTAATTAAAATGAAAAATGAACAAAAAAAGATATTATGTGAAGAATTTAAATTTATAAGAGTTGAAGTTCTTAAACTATAGAGAAAGCATATGAAAATTATAGCAATAGAATTCCAGACTACAAGAACATGGTGTTATAACTAGTCGCATATGTTGTTTACATGTTGTGCAAAAATCAAACGATGTGTTTCTGTAAATATTCTTTTAAGTTTATTATTTCTATATCTTTCTTGAAATAGTTTGGATATATAAAGTATATTTCTGTTTTCTTTTCTTTTACTTCAGGGAGAACATTCTTTAAGTGTGAGTTCTTAATGATCTCCATTTTTTCATATCCACCAATGATACCCATTCCTTCTCTTGCTGCTTTAACTAAACATTCTAAAGAGTTCGATGTAAAAACTGGGATATGTTGGCTTCCCGGAGGCATCCCTAGCTTTAAGATCCAAGTTAACTCCGAATATGGATACTCTTCAGGATGTGCAGGGGCAATAATGTAGTGATTTTTTAAATCTTCAACTGTTTGTGGTTCTCCATATTTTTCTAAGTATTCAGTGCTTGCAAATAGTTTCTTTTCTAAGGTAAATAAACACTCCTCTTGAACATTTCGTGTATCTGGATCATAGGGACGAATAGCAATATCCACATCGTTCATAACTATATCAATCAAGTGATCCGCACTAATTAATTCAAAAATAAGATGGGGGTTCATCTTATTGTATTCGAAGATAAGAGAGTCTAGTATATAAGATGTAATTGCATGTGTAGTTGCAATTCGGATTTTTCTTTTTTTACCATCAACTGTATTTGCATGAGTATTTCGGGTAAAGCCCTTAAATCCTATATAGGTTGCTTCAACAATAGAAAACAGCTCTTTACCCTTCCGTGTCAGCTTGACACCACCACTATGGCGGGAAAACAAAGGGCATCCTAAATGTTGTTCAAGGTAAATAATCTGCCGACTGAGAGAAGATTGAGATAGATTCAGAAAACGCCCTGCATTCACAAAGCTTCCAAGCTTTGCTACATAATAAAAATTCTTTGCTTTCTCCCAGTCAAAATTTCGGAATCGCGGATCATTTTCTAATTCTAACTCCACTATAGTCTCCTTGTTAAGAAGCATATATTTCTTAATATATCACACAAATACATAATCTATATTGAGCATATGTTTCGATTTTCTAACATAATACGACTTGATAAAGTTTGCATTTTTATACTTTAGACAGCCAGACTTTTTGATTTTTTTATATAGCTTCCATGAGATTATTTTTTCAAATAAAAACTTGATAATAATTTTAAGCTTCCCCTTTAGGCAAGGCCACCTTCTCTTGATTTCTCTTTCGTTAAATTTAATTTAACCAATTTTACGATTTTTGCAATAATTCAATTATTTTATTTTTACCCTCTTTGCAACACTCAATACATTATAGGAAATTCGTAAATTAATTTTAGCTAGACGAGATCTAAACACCTCTAAAAAACTCTGGTATTTAAGGTTTGTAGAGGTGTCCATTTTTTGTTTTCCTCATAATACAGGCCGTCAAAACCAACAAGTATTCTTTAGCCATCCCCCAGAGGAATACCCTGTATGTTAAAACAGCACTTTCAAATTCGGAAGAAGAAGGTAAAAATTTAATTTGTCAGAAAGGCTTGTTAGATTTGTTGTGGCTGACATGTAGTAAAAAACCGCAGAGCATAAATGATTGCCTCATAATAATGCTCTGCGGTGCCCCCAACGCCTAACAGCGTAATTGGTATTGTTTGTAGCTTAAACTATAAAGTGATTGTTTGCAATAAGAATATGTGAGGCATGTAGGAGTATTTTTATGTATACCGTTGAGCCGTACTCTCAATCCCCTCAAAACACTCATGTTACTTTAAGTTCTTTCACAAAAGATAAG
>JALEGO010000141.1 GCA_022763165.1 Flavobacteriales bacterium | reverse complement strand
TTTTTATATTTATATTTTTTTTTTAAATAACGTAGGCCATGAGGCGTTATTGCCCAAATGATCTCATCGTACTTCGCTTTGCATCTTGTTTTTCCGGTCCTTTCATCTTTTACACCATATTTTCCAGTTTCTTCATTCAAGAAAACCTCTCCGCCAAAGGTTGGATGGTGAAAAGTATATTCAGGTTGAATCATGGCCAACTCTTTTAGGCTGAACCCAGAGTTGCGTTGCCATTCTTTCAATGTGGGATCGGCAATGTTCAATAAGTATTCGTATTGAAATGTCGAATTGATCTTTTCAGCAATTTGCCTTCCAGATGTTTTTTATATTAGGTAACCAACGGCACAGATGGTACCATTATCATCTATGAAACAAGGTCTTCGCTCGGTATATTGGGTGTTTTTAGGAAACTTTTGTTGTTTTATGTATTCTTCAAGAATACTCAAGATTCGTTGTCTATTCGAAGAGGCTGGGTTGTTTTTGCTTTTAAGTCTTTTCAGCACATATTTAAGATGAACCGTGATTCTTTGATTTTCATCTTCATCACCATTGGGCCAACTGCCAGAGTAATAATACCAGCTTGAATCTCCAATGATGGAATTGATTTGACTTTGCCCCTTCAGGAAAAAAGACAAATACAACAAAACCAACAAAAATAATGCCTTCAACATATGCTCAAGGTAGGCATTAATCTATTCGACTTTCTGAAAATTCTTTAAGCGTGGATCCTCAATATGTAAATGGGTTAATTTGATAAATAACTGGTTTCAGCATTTCATATTTATTTACCTTCACATCTATGAAAAGGATCGTTTTAGTAATTGGGATTTTGCCATTGTTCCTCGGAGCGCAAGATTATCAGGATGGAGTTAACTTTCTAACTGAAGAGATGACTCTTGGAATTTATCAATTGCAAAATATTGAGACCAGTACTCATGATACAAAATGCGGTGAGACCAGAGAAAAACTGTCCGTTGCTGTGGCAAATAACGAAAAGTGGTTTAATAAAGCGATCAGCAAGAATGAAGGCAAAAGCTTCTTAGCATATCACAAAAACATGTCTCTATCAGAACAGGAGTATGAAACTTTGAAAAACTGTGCTCTTTTAAAGGATGAATTTGGAGATACCAGCCAAGTGAGAATGGCTTTGGAAAGAGGTATACGAAAGTTTCAGGTTACTGAGGAAAATGCCTCTAGCATTTTGACACATTTTAGAATTATTCCAGAGGACAACCAAATTCTTATTGGAGCTTTGACGCTTTACTACCAAAGAAACCCAGCATCGTTCTACGAAAAATTCAGATGGGATCTTCAAGAAATCCATACCTGGTATGGAGAAAAAAAGCTTAACTCTGGTGGCGCTATGTTAAAGGAGACTTATACCGTCAAAATGGGAAGATCATCTGATAAATCTCTTTTGTTAAATATAGAGATCAAATCTCCAGAAGGCGCTAAAGTGGACAACTCTGGGTCCAAGACTTGGAAGTTGAGCTACCTCAGAGATCGCTAAAAACTTCCAGAATAGAAATCTATTGGTTGGCTTTTAAAGACTCAATTTCTTCTAAAACCTTCTCGGCTTCTAAATTATAGGCATCTGATTTAGTGCGATCGATGTGAGAATACTCAAAAGCCAACTTAAGCAGCTTTTTTCGCTTTTCTTGCAGTTTTTTAAGAGGATCTTTTTTAAATAAACCGAACATACTTTCTAAAGAATATTTACAATTTCTTCATCCATTGGTTTTACTCCCGACTTATAATGCTTGATCAATTTGCCATTTTCATCAACTAGAAACTTGTTGAAATTCCAATTGACATTGAAATCATCTAAACCGTTTTGTTCTTTTTGAGTAAGGAACTGATAGATGGGGTGTTGTTCTTTACCTTTTACTTTTATTTTTTCAGTCATAGGAAAAGAAACACCATAATTTGCGGAGCAAAATTGTACAATTTCAGCCTCTGTTCCTGGCTCTTGACCTCCAAATTGATTGCATGGAAAACCGACTATCACTAGCTTATCTTTGTACTTTTCATAAAGCGCCTGTAAATCAGAATATTGTTTAGTATAACCACATTTGGAAGCTACATTTACCAGTAGTATTTTTTTGCCTTTATAAGTGGCAAAATCTAATGTTTCTTCGCTATTCAATTTTTGAATTGAGAACTCGTGCAAGGTTTTTTGAGCATCTACTGTAGACATAACAAGAATTAAAGAAAGGAATAGAATATACCGCATTTTTAAGTTTTGAATGAAACAATCTCTATTAGTTTTTGTTCAGAATACTTTTAAGCTGACTCAAACTAATTATTACTTTTGAGCTGCTTTCAAAGGCATGAAAAATAATTTAAAGATGAATTTTAAAACGTTCAAAAAGATTTGCGCGGTAACCATATTTACATTAGCCGCCAATGTTGGGGTAGGTCAGCATTCTAAAATGCACATTCAAGCTGATTCTGAATTCTTTCAAGAACAAGCAGGAACAAGATCTGCTTTGCTACAGACACCTTTATTCAAGGAAATCGTTCAGAATAATAATCGCACTAAATGGGCGAATAACTTAAGGCGCATTTCGTCTAGAACACATGGTTTACCGGAGGTTCAAGCTATAAAGCAACAAAAGAATCAATTAAAGTTCAATCAAGGTGCAAGAGAAGCTGTTATTTCAGAACCAAGTACTCAAGCAGTTACTCCTGAGATTGCAACAAGCTTCGAAGGAAACTGGTCTATACAAGGGACACCTCCTGACAACACGGTTGCCATATCGAATGGAGGTTATATCGTTACAGCAAACAATGACGGTATTGAATACTATACAGAAAATGGGAACCTTCTTTTAAGCGACTTTTGGAGTGATTTCTTCAATGATGGTTCTTTGACTTCCGTTTTATATGACCCAAAAGTCATTTATGATACTCAGGAAGACCGTTTTGTGCTCATCGTTCTACACGGTTCTAGTTCTACCACTAGCCAGGTATTGTTGAGCGTTTCAAAAACAAATAACCCTCAGGATGGATGGTGGACATACAAGCTTACCGGGAATCCGGCAAGCGATGGTTCATGGTTCGATTATCCCAACTTAGGAATTTCCAACGATGATATTTTTGTTTCTGGAAATTTATTTTCCAATGCTGGAAGTTTTAATCAAGCGGTAGTATATCAAATAGAGAAGTCCCAGGTATTGACAGGAAATACAGTTAATTGGCAGTACTTTTCCAATTTAAGTGCCATTCCGTTTTCTGCTTTTACGCTTGTACCAGCATCTTATGGACATCAAGGAAACTATGGCCCTGGAATCTATTTGGTAAGTAGCTCTGCTCCCGGCTCAAGCTCAATACGATTGTGGGAAATTACAGATAATGTTCAAAGCGGAAATGCCCAAATAACATCCACTGCTGTTACTGTGCCTGCATACCAAGTATCTGCGGATGCTGGACAGCTAGGTTCAAATGATGCTTTGGATAATGGTGATTGCAGGATTCAGAATGCATTCTATTTAGACACAATAGTTCATTTCGTGTTTCATTCTGACATTGGAAATGGGTGGAATGGAATTAATTATAACAGATTGGACGTAAGTACCAATACAATTGACAATTCGACTTTCGGCTTGAGTGGTTCTTTTGATTACTCTTATCCAGCAGTAGCTTCGTTTACCAACACAAATGGTGACAAGGCTGTAATGGTTGCTTTTTTGCGAAGCTCTTCTAGTTCATATCCTGAAGCTAGAGTTGTGAATTGTGATCATGTAATGCAGTGGTCTAATTCAACTCAAGTGAAGGCTGGAGAGACATATGTGGACTTTCTAAATGGTGATGAAAGGTGGGGAGATTATACTGGAATAGCTAGAAAGCATAATAGCCCTGGAGGTCACGTATGGATGGCTGGATGTTATGGTGCGGATGTAACCATCACTCAGGGAACAATTCCCAATGTTTATAAGACTTACATTGCAGAGATTTTCTCTAGCGCAACTCCACCAACTTCAGTTGAAGAAGATGTTCAAGAAGTAGTTAAGGTATACCCAAACCCGGTAGTTGATTTATTTCAGCTGGAATTTGAAGCTATTGATGGAAACGAATTGGCCATTCAAATATTTGATATGAACGGTAAACTTGTTAAGGACCTATACAAAGATACTCCTAGAAATGGTTTAAACCGTTTGTATTTTAATAAAGGAGCCTTGTCTGAAGGCACTTATTTTGTAAGAATCTCAAGTAATCAAGAAATCTTAAAGAATGAAAAGATCATTATTGTGGATTAGTATTGTCTTTTTTGCAGGTGTTCTAGCTTCAAATTCAGGTTGTAACAACGGGAAGAATGAGACAAAGGAGCAACCTGAAGCCAAAACTCCAATGAGCAACAATACTGAAAGCGAACCTGATGCTCAGATCATGCCTATGGATTCTGTGAATGCTCAAGAATCTGGTGTGGCGGATTCAACTAAAAGTTCCATGAGCAAGGAAGATAAGTATGACGTTGATGATAAAGGTTCTTCTTCTGAGGCACCAAGTCCTGGTTCTGACGAGCAGAGCAAAATTGATAGCATAAAGGCGGCTAAGAAGAAATTGAAGAAATAGACTTAGGTTAGGGTTAAGCCCTAATCGTATTTATTAGCCGGATACACTGGGCAATGTTATATTCTAAACGTTCAGATTGACCCGAATTAATTAATTCTGTGTCAAATAGAGCGGAACCGATACCAACACATGTCGCGCCAGCTTTAAACCAGTCACTCAAGTTTTGTTCATTCGGTTGAACTCCTCCAGTAGGCATTATGTTTGTCCAAGGTTGGGGTCCTCTAACTGCTTTAATGAATTCTGGACCATAAACGGATGCAGGAAACAATTTGACCAGATTACAACCCGTAGCTTCGGCTTTTACAATTTCAGTGAGTGTCCCGCAACCAGGTATCCACATAGTGTTCAGATCCATGCAAGCTTCACCAACATCAGTTCTAAGAGCTGCTGTTACCACGAACATGGCCCCTTTATCAATTAAATGTTCCGCTTGCACTCCAGAAACAACACTTCCAACTCCTAAAATCATTTCCGGGCAATGATCAGAGACATAAAGAGCCAATTCTTCGAATACTTTCTCGGCACCCGAGCTTCTTATAACAAACTCAAAAACTCGAATACCAGCGCTGTAGGATAGGTTTACAACCTCTTTGCAAATGTCGAGATCCGTATGATGGAATACAGGCACAATGCCGGTTTTTTCCATGGTTGTGAATATTTCCTCTTTTGTGATCACAGTATTACCTCTTTACGCGACTAGGTTCTTTTTGATTCATTAATTCCAAAACTTCTTCAACTTCACACATATTTACATCTCCATGTATGGAATGCTTTAAAACAGATGCTGCAGTGGCAAAATCAACAATTTTTTGCGGCTCTCCCCTGTAGGCGATCAATCCATATATCAAACCAGCCATAAAGCTATCTCCACCACCAATTCGATCCACAATATTGGTCAAGTCATAAGTTTTTGAGGCTTTCAAAGCGCCATTTGATACAAGAACACCGGACCATTTATGATGGGAGCTGCTCAAGGGCATTCTTAAGGTACTAGCAAAGTGCTCTAAGGATGGAAATTTCTTTTTCAAAGCTTTGTAAAGATCTTCTAGATAATCTGTAATGGTCTCGTTTTTCTCTTTAGGTTCTATATCTAGACAAACTGATAATTCATTTATTCCAGCTAAAAGAACGTTTGAATAAGCCATTAGTTTGGGTAATATTTCTGATGGTTTTTTACCATAATCCCAGAGTTTTGATCTATAGTTTAAATCGCAAGATATGATGAGGTTTCTTTTTTTTGCTTCTTCTAAAGCCTCTTCAACTGCCTGTGCAGCGCTAAAACTCAGGGCAGGAGTAATTCCAGACCAATGAAACCATGAGGCATCCTTGAAGATATGATCCCAATCTATCATGCCTTTTTCTAAACTGGCCATTCCTGAATGACTGCGGTCGTAAATAACGCTACTGGCTCTTTGCATCGCGCCCTGCTCAAGAAAGTAAATACCCAAACGCTGTCCGCCATAAACGCACTGTCCAGTTTCTACACCATACTTTTGAAATTCTTGTATGGCACATTTAGACAGTTCATTGTTCGGTAATCTAGTGATAAAGCTGGTATCAAGGTTGAATTGAGACAAACTTTTGGCAACATTAGCCTCAGAACCTCCAAAATGAAATCCCAGTTGATCTGATTGGTTAAAGCGAAGTGCATTATTGGTCGACAAACGAACTAATACTTCTCCAAAGCAAACTATTTTATTCATAGGCAATCTGTCTAAAAAGGGAAATACCTTTTGGCATTTCTGTAGCAAATATCTTGTATTATATTACCAATCCAATTTTTGTCATCCGGCAATAAACCATTTTCAACATCTAGG
>JALEGO010000140.1 GCA_022763165.1 Flavobacteriales bacterium | reverse complement strand
TTTCACATTGTTGTATCAATTAGTTGTGTTCACCATATACATAACCCTATCCATTTATTTGCCGACGCTACGCGACTCGTTAGTAAGGAAGGAGTTATTTACTTTAAGGATCTCCTTAGACCAAAAACTTTGACTGAGCTAGAACACTTAGTCAACAAATATGCTTATGATGTCACTGAATATCAAAGGGTTTTGTTCAGAAACTCTCTGCACGCATCCTTAACATTGGAAGAAGTAAAAGAAACTGTTGAAGCTGCTGGACTTTCAAATGCTGATATAAAGCAAACTTCTGATCGTCACTGGGCTCTTATATATAATGGAAACAGCTGATATTTTTATGCAATAAGAAATCAGAAAAACTAGTTTTTTCATTGTTTAGTGAAACAGGATGTAATTTAAAGTGACAAATATGAAAGAAGTTACAATTGCAGGAGCAGGATTAACAGGGACACTGCTTTCGATTCTCCTGGCAAAACAAGGTTATTCTGTCCGACTTTATGAAAGAAATAAAGATCCGAGAACTTCTTTTGTTAAGGGGGGAAAGTCCATTAATTTAACTCTCTGCAAAAGAGGAATTAGTGCTCTTGAAATGGCAGGTCTTGGTGAAGCCGTTCAAGAACTTTGGGTTCCTGTATACGGTCGTTGCCTTCATTTAAATGAGTCATCTTTAGAGCTCCAACCTTATGGTAATTATGGAGAAGCCCTTTATTCAATATCTCGACAAGACTTAAACTCACTTTTGCTTTCAGCTGCTCAAAAGACGTCAGGTGTATCGGTCGAGTTTGGTTTAAAATGTATGGGATATGACCTAGAAAAATCTTCTGTATTATTTATTGATGAAAATCAAAATCAGATTGAGAGTCCCTTTGCCACATTAATTGCTGCTGATGGTGTGCACTCAGCAATTCGGTATCAAATGCAACGCAATCATGGATTTGACTATTCTCAGTTCTATTCAAAGCATGTAAATAAAGAACTTTCAATTCCTGCTGAATTAGCAAAACAATACAAACTTGAAAAAAACCACCTTCACATCTGGCCACGTAATGAATTTATGATTATCGCCTTTCCTAATCGTGATGGGAGTTACACTTGCACGTTACAACTTCCTTTTGAGGGCAATGACATTTCCTTTAAAAACTTGAATACAGAATCAGAGCTTCTCCATCATTTCCAAAAGCTTTTTCCTGATGCCATTCCCTTGCTTCCAAACCTTGTCGAAGAGTTTTTTAAAAATCCAGAGATTCCTATGGTAACTGTTCGTTGTTCTCCTTGGCATATCCAAGACAAAGTACTTCTTATTGGAGATGCGGCCCATGGGATATGGCCATCTTATGGACAGGGTGCAAATGCAGGATTTGAGGACTGCGAAGTTTTATGTGAATGTATGGCAAAAACTCCAGATGATTTTCTAGTATCCTTTGCTGAGTTCCAAGAACGTAGAATTCAGAACCTGAACGCCATCGCGGATCTCTCAGAAAACCACTTCAATGAAATAAGGCATCATGTCGCCGATTCCAAATTTCTATTAAGAAAAAAAATTGAAAGAAAAATGAATCAGCTATTTCCTTCTGAATATTTTTCTCTATATGCGCGTGTTGCCTTCACGAAAACCCCCTATAAACAGGCCGTTGATATGGAGTCATTTTATCATGGCCTCATTGATGAACTATTAAAAATACCAGAAATCGTATTGAGTCCAGATAGCAGTGAGTCTGAAAAACTTATTTATAAGACATATCAAAAACATTTAAATAAAGAAAATTATAATATTGATAAATACTTACATTGAACGCAAAGAAATAAAATATAATATATGTTTTTTGCAAAGTTTTATTAGGGAGTGTTTTCTGAACTGGTGCGTCCAGCGAAGGCTGGTTTGCACAGCGGGGGCCAGACCCACCGGGGTAAAAGTCAGGAGCCCCGTAGCTAAAGTAGCAGCATGGAGGGAAACTGACATGTTGAAGCCTACCGATAAAGTCGTCTTAAGGATAGCGAGCGAGTAATGCCATTTCTAAGAAATAAGTAATTAAATTTTAGCCCAAGGCCTTGAACATAAAGAAGAGATATTTTTAGGAGATTTAGTCGGACGCTTGAATTCTAGAAAGAAGTGCAACAACCTTGATCAATAAGTTGCGAAATCGACAAAGAGTCGTGTGATCGGGAACCTTTTCTAATTCTGTTATTACCATAAAGTCCAAACGGACTCTCAAGGCTTCTTCCAAATCTTCATCACTTAAGCTATGCCAGGCTTGTAAAATGAGAGCCTTTAGTAAATTGACCGGAACGTATCCATTGGGACCATAGCCAGATCTTCCTAGCTTCCCCATGCTTTGTTTTACGGATTCCCAATCTATAAGATTAAAAGCTTGAATAAGGGGACTGTTCTTTAAACGTTCTTTTGCTTCACATGTTAAAAAGGACATCGGGAGGCTCTCCTACTTTGTAACCGTCCTGTGAACCACATCTTTTCAGAAAAATTAAAATAGGAGAAAATTTACAAGATATAAAAAACAAAAAAATAAATTGAAATGATAAGAAAACCTCCTCGATCTCCTCGTTTTTACACTCCCGAACAGTGGAAAGAATTTATTGATAAGTGGTAAAAGAGTGGCCTTTCACAAAGCAAGTTTTGCCGACAACACGAATTAACCCATAGCGCTTTTTTGCGATGGCGAAACAAAATCACAGGTCTTGAATCGGGGCTCTCCCTCCCTAAAACTTCTCCAACGGCTTCTTTTAATTCTCTTTCTCGCGTGGCTGAGAAATCAGAGTTCATTCACAAAAAGAAATATAAGAAACCATGCTATTATACGGCAGCACAATGGAAAGAATTTATTGATGATTGGAAACAAAGCGGTCTTTCACAAGAGAAGTATTGTAGACAAAAAGGTTTAACTTATTCAGCTTTTTTCAATTGGTCTAAGAAATTAGAAGATCCAGAAGTGGCTAAATTAGCAAGCCTACAAGACCGTACTCGATATACCTTTGAGCAATGGAAAGGATTTGTTGAAGAGTGGAAAAAAAGTGGTCTTTCAAGAAAGGCTTATTGTAGACAAAAAGGTTTAACTTCCTCCGCTCTTTTCAATTGGTCTAAGAAATTAGAAAATCCAGAAGTAGCTAAAATAGCGAACTTACAAGAGTGCACCCATTATGACCCCAATCAATGGAAGGAACTCGTTGAAGATTGGAAACAAAGTGCGTATTCCGGTTAATTTGAACAGTGAATACGGTTTTATCCGAATGGAGAATCCGGTTCAAACCGAACACCGATTCCGATTTTATTCGAACGCCGACTCCGGCACAATCCGAACACGAATCAAAGAGAAGCGATGTTCTTTGTAAAGCTATGTCATTGTCCCTCCTGCGTCAAAGTTTTTTCAACTGCTCAAAGTCCTCTTAATGAGCTTCCTTTGAAGGCAAATCCCCTTTAAGATAAGGTTTTTCCTTGTCATCTGAATCACTTTTTGTTTTTTCATTTTTGCTTCTGGTTTTTCTCATGGACTCGCCTTTAATTTCAAGCCTGTGAGAGTTATGAACAAGCCTATCAAGGATAGCGTCAGCTAACGTTTCATTTCCAATGGTCTCATGCCAGAACTTAACGGGAAGTTGGCTGGTGACGATTGTTGATCTCTTATCATGGCGGTCATCCAAGATTTCTAAAAGGTCCCGCCGTTGTTCATCGATGAGAGGGGCGAGACCAAAGTCATCGAGAATGAGGACATCGGTTTTAGCCAGTTCATTCATACGTTTGCCATATTGGCCGTCTCCCTTATTCAGTTGCAATTCAGAGAGAAGGCGACTGAGACGAGTATAGTGGGCCGTATACCCATTAAGGCAGGCTTTGTGGGCTAATGCACAGGCTAAAAATGTTTTTCCTGTACCGCAAGGCCCTACAATAAGAATATTGTGGTGAGAGGGGACCCAATGGCACTGAGAAAGAGTCGCTAATAAAGATTTATCAAGGTAACGGGGAGAATGATAATCAATATCCTCTAAGCATGCCGATTGCTGAAGACGTGCATTTCGAAGCCGCGTTTTTAATCGTCTATTTTCACGCGCCATTATCTCAATGTCCACAAGCAACCCCAAACGCTCTTCAAAGCTGAGTTGGGTTATTGTAGGATGCTGCTGCTGGTCTTTAAAGGCAGTGGCCATGGCATATAAACGAAGTTGCTGTAATTTATGAAGGGTTGGATTTTCTAACATCTGAAGGGCTCCTTTTATGAGTTATTCAAAATAATGTTGTCCCCGGATATATTCATGGGACTCTGGAAGTACATCTTTATGGGGCGTTGAGGGTAAAGGCTGTTGATCCAGTTTTTTCTTCAAAATGGATTCGACGCTCTTGTAATTGTGAGCCCCAATATGGAGGGCACGTTTGCAAGCAAGCTCGAGTCGGCTTTCTCCATAACTTTTTGCAAGTCTCAAAATCCCGAGACAGGATCGAAACCCTTGTTGGGGATGGGGCCGTGAAGCCATGATGACCTCAACGAGTTGAGCTGTAGACTCACCCATTTTTTTAGCCCAAGAGGCAATCCGCTCAGGAGTCCATTCTGCATGACGTTGATGGGCTTTTGGCATATGCTGAGAATCAGTTGTGTAACCGTAAGCTCCATAATTTCGGATATGAGAGGCGACCCGCTTGCTTTGATAAAAAATCTCTACGATCTTCGTATCATAGCGAGCATAAAGCTCTTTCTTAATGAGGATAAAAGGAACGCTATAAAAGTGTTTATCTATTTCCACATGATAGTTGAACCCTGCTTTCACTTTTTTCCATTCCGCATAGTCATAACGCGTTGTGGGGAGAGGCTTTAAGGCTGGTTTTTCTACCTCTTGAAAGAGGCTTAACCGGGAGCCTGGAATTTTCTGGAAAGAACGCTGATTGAGCTCATCCAATAAAGGTCTCAGGGATTGATTTAACTCAAGCAAACTTAAAAAGGTTCGGTTGCGGAGTCTAGCCAGAATCTGCCTTTCCACCTGTTGAACTCCATTTTCAACCTTGGATTTATCTTTAGGAGTTCCGGCTCTGGCTGGAATAATAGCCACGCCATAATAGGTAGCCATGTCTTGGTAGGTTGGGTTAATATCAGGTTCGTAAAGATGAGATTTGTGGACCCCACTCTTTAGGTTATCTGGAACAATGATCTCAGGGCAGCCTTCAAAGAATTCAAAGGCATTCACATGAGACCTAATCCAATCAGGAAGGGTTTGTGTCCACGTTGCCTCTGTATACGTAAAGTTGGAAGCGCCAAGAGTAGCAACAAAAATCTGAGCTTCCCCTATTTCCCCTGTCAAACTATCAATAAGCACAGGCATCGTTTGTCCCGCATAATCGACAAAGAGCCGCTCTCCTGCTTTATGAGATTGACGCATCCAAACATCCAATGTCTGTCGCCACTCTCGATAGATATCGCAGAATTGACTATACCCAATTCCCTGAGGGTGCTGGTCCTTATATTCGCTCCATAACACCCTCAGTGTCACGTGCTTGCGCTTTAACTCTTTATGAATATAGATCCAATCAATTTCTCCTCTCTGTTCTTTGTTAATTTTTTGGGGAGGAGGATATAAGCTGACGTCTAGCTCTTCATCCGTAAGATCAGGCGATAAGGGCCAACTCAAATTGGCTGCCCGCGCTCGATTCACACAATCCCTTGCTGTGCTACTGCTAATCCTTATACTTTTGGCTATTTCGTTATAACTGCACTTGCAGTTAAATCTTAAGCGTAGGATTTCTCTTATCTTTCTCATCGATATATGACTCCTCGACATAGGCTGTTCCTTTTATTTGTTGAATCAAGAGGATACAGCGTTCATAAAATGCGTTTCTTGACCTAAACGTCCTCATTGTGAGGGACGTTTAAGCTTCATCGCTTCGTCTTAGAATCTTCGTTCGATTTGCGCCGGAATCTTCGTTCGATTTGAACTGGATTTGCCATTCGACTTGGACTGGAATTAGTGTTCGAATTAAACTGGATTTAATGTTCGATTTGGGCCGGATTCACCGTTCGATTTCGACCGGATTATGCAAACAAAGCGGTGTTTCAATAACAAGTTATTGTGCCAAGAACGGGTTGAATCCAGGGAGTTTTTATAAATGGAGACAGAAGTATAAATCTATAAAACTTCCTCTACAAGTAAAGGAACATCCTCAAAAACAAAATCCATCTCCCTCTTTTTCTTTTGAAGAAAACTTTATACCCGTGATGCTTAGGCCACCTTCTCTAACTAACTCTTCTAACGTTAACCCAAAGATAGAAGTTACCTTATCTCAAGGACATCATCTATCCATCCAAGGTCCTTTTGATTGGGGGAACCTTATTGCTTTATTAACATCCATTTTAAGGAGCTAAAAAATGATATCTTTAGGAATAAAAGTTTTTATTGCTCGTGATCGTGTGAGAATGAGTAAATCTTATGATGGGTTGAGCCTTTTAGTGAAAGATGCTCTTAAAAATGATCCATTATCTGGATATATGTTTGTCTTTTTTAATAAGAGATCAAATTATATGAAAGCCTTATACTGGGATCGCAATGGGTTTTGTATTTGGCAAAAACGATTGGAGAAAGGAACGTTTCGTATTCCCTCCATTGGCAACAGTCAATGGGAAGTCAGCTTTCAAGAGCTACAGATGTTGCTTTCAGGAGTTGACGTAAGATATTTACCTACTCCCATCAATATTGAAGACTATGTAGTCAACTAAAAAAGGATTGTTAAGAATAGAGAAAATGAGTATTGTTTCTCTATGATTGCTCGTGAAAATCTACCTAACGATACAGTTGAGCTGAAAGGTCTCGTTTATCAGCTTCTGGATGTTGTAGAACAGCAAAAACTTCTTATTGCTAATCAAAACGAACGCATTGAATCCCAATTCAAACGAATAGAAGTTCAATCTCAAAAAATAGAAGAACAGTCCCAACGAATCGATCAACTCACAGATCAGGTTAACGCTCTGAAGCGGCATCAATTTGGAAAACGTTCGGAGAAAAATCAAAAAGAAATTGAGAAAGAAAAAGAAGAACAAAGCGAGAAAACTACTTCACAGGACGGTTACCCTACTTTGGCAACTTTCCTCCAGTATATCCTTCACTTCTTCATCACTCAATTATGCAATGATCTTTGCAATGAAGTACGGAATTCCAATATTAGGATATAAAGACCGTGAAAAAGGCCGCAAAAAAGTTGTTGAGTTTATTAAAGAAAATCACGTCCCGTATTGAAAAATAGGACTCTAAAGTCACACAAATATTCTTCAATAAAAATTGCCATATTACGGCCAACAAGACGTTTTAGACATAGACTATCTAAAGTAGGTTTTATTCAGGTTCAGTATCGCTTACAAATCTATTAAGCCATGTTGAATCTAAACCAACAAAAGAACTCGCAACACTCCCTAATTCGTTTAAGCACTTTGTGACATATGATGCTCCGTCCTCTAAGCTTTGGCATATGACTTCACCGTATCTCTTAAAACTTGTAAAGATAGTAAAAACATCAAACGTAAAACCAGTACTCATTATGAAAGCAGCAAGTGGGTATTTTAGAGGATCTAAGGGCGTGTCTTTCAAGTTATCTGTGACCAGATAATACGCAACAAATGAAGACATTGACGCCAGCACCAAAGATCCTGCAAATAACGTTGCATTAATTTTGGGATGGAAGGTTGCAAAGAAGTTATTAGATGGAATCTTAGTCGTACATAAATTAACTCTATCAAAAACATTATCTACAGCTTGCATTATTACATACCAACTTATAAAAAATGCAGGAGCTACTGATAATAGTGAAAAAACACCCACTGTTGCGTCATCATCGAATATTAATTTATATCCTTTGAAGGCGAGGGTAAAATTAAAGGCTGAACTTACCAGGGGTAGAAATATAGAAGAATATTTTGTTGCTTTTCTGGGAATTCCTTTGAGACAATCCTGGGATGAAGTATCTAATATAAGGTCTCGCTGTGCATCAGAAATTAAATAGGCGTAAACTTCTCTCGGAGAATGACAGCTTAACAAAGCTTCACGTACATTTTCAGTCCCATTTCTTTTGCATTTTTCGAGAAAGTATGCTTGCGATAACTCAATAATTTGCATAGCTCTTTGCTTGTCAAAATCCTTTTCCTTACAGAGACTTTTAAATTTATCTAAATCCAATAAGGAGAAGAATTTATAAAATCCAACTGTTTTAGGTATAACATCGTACACAAACGTTATTAAAGCAAACCACTTAACATCATTATATTTGTAGTTTAGATATACATTTGCTGCGCTACCAAGGATTGCAAGAAATACAGAGGAACCTCCTACAAGAAGGCTCTTCATACAATTCCAATTAAGGCACCTCTGTGACTGAGTCTTCGTCTGTGTCGCACTTCTAATAAGACGACGCGTATCTTCAGATAGTTCCAGTATCAGCCAGGTGTTAATTGTTGATACAGTCAAAACACCAGCACCTATAAAAATATAGCCTAATACTTCAGATTGATAATTTTGCGCCATTGCTTGAGCTATAGCGATCTGAGGGATAATTGGGATAAGACCACCTAAAAAACTAATGATATATTTAAGAGCTGCTGACCGAGAAATCCC
>JALEGO010000139.1 GCA_022763165.1 Flavobacteriales bacterium | reverse complement strand
TCATTAATCCCCCCATATGAGCAATCCATAAAAAACCATTTTTATCTTTGAATACACTCTTTATCGAATTAGATTGTAAGCCTGAAACAGTCGTAAATTTTTTGATATTAAAACCGCTCTTATGCAATATTTGAGGGTTTTCCAACTTAACTGCGCTTGAGGTATAGTTTATTGTATCAATTATCTCAAATGGATATGAAGAAATACTATCAATTCTAAATTCTTGCCCATTTAATGTGGACAGATTTAAGGAAATCAGTATGGCCAATAACGTCCTCATACTTTCACTCCAATGATGCAAATATCATCGGTTTGTTCTAAGTCTCCTTTCCAAGCTAGAATATGCTCTTCCAATTTATTTTTTTGCTCATGCATTGGTAATTTGTGAATCTTAAGCAAAAATTCCCTAAAGGGTTGATAGTAGAACTTTTTCCTTTTCGGTCCCCCTTTTTGATCTGCAAATCCATCAGAAAAGATATACAAAGTGTCGCCACTCTGGAGTTCAATTTCCTTATTTGAAAATGACTCACCCTTTGTATAATTAAGCTTTCCGATTTGAAGTCGATCACTTTTTATTTCGAGAACTTCTTCATCTCGAATAATGTATAAAGGATTATAGGCGCCTGCAAACTCTGCTTTGAGTTTGTTTTTATAAACAGAACAAATGGCCAAGTCCATACCATCTTTGATGTCTGTATGTTTTTGTTCTTCCACACCTGTGCTAAGTGTTCGAGCGACTTCTTTGCTCAAAGCATTGAGAATGAGGCTTGGTTTAAGTAAGCCATATTCTTTAACCACCTTTTCCAGCATAGAATGACCAACAATCGACATTAATGCTCCAGGCACTCCGTGACCGGTACAGTCAACTGCTGAAAAAAGCACTCTATCTCCGGCATCGAATATCCAGTAAAAATCGCCACTCACGATATCCTTTGGCTTATAAAACACAAAGGATTGAGGAAGATACTTTTGCACTAAAACCTCTCCAGGTAATATTGCTTCTTGAATGCGCTTGGCGTAATTAATGCTCTCCGTAATATTAGTATTCTTTTTTTCAATTTCTTTTTTCTGAAGTTCTACAAGTTCCTTTTCGGTTTTTAACTCATTTGTCCTATTAGCAACAGTCTCCTCCAAGTAAATCTGACGTTCTCTCAAAGTTCTCTCTCTTGATTTAATGATCAAAAAGATGATCACTGAAACCAGCAAAATCAGTAGTACATAAAACCACAATTTCTGCCAAAACGGCTTCCTTATTTCAAAGCGAAAAGATGTGGGTTCTCCAAACGAATAACCATTGTCATTTGTAGCCCTAACAAAAAAGTTATAAAGACCGGGTTTCAATTGAGACAGTGTTATAGTTGTGTTGTCAGTTAGCTCACTCCATTGCTGATCTGACCCCTCAAGTTTAAACTGATATTGTAATCTATCAATATTCCTCCAGTCTATTGATGCATAGGAAAATGAAAGGCTATTCTGTTCATAAGGAAGAGATACAAAATGAGGAATATTAGCCCAGCGAATTAAGCTATCTATCTGAACTTCTTCATCAATTCTTTTGAATTCCTGCCAGTTCTTGGAGGTTGTCGATAAATGCACCTGTTTGATATATGTCCTTGGCACAAATTTTTCCTCAAAATCGTCTTTGTGATTGTACTTAATCAGTCTATCATCTGCTGCCCACCAAATATTACCCTCTTGATCCAAACTCACTGCATTGTCGATACAGTTCAAGCTCAAAAATCCATCTGTTCGAGAAAAGTGTTTGATGCATTGCTGGTTTTTTTCACAATCGGTTAAAATTCTGTAAACACCCTTGTTTGTTCCAAGCCAGATCTGCCTCTTTTTATCCTCAATGATAGACCGGATGTTAAGATTGTTCAATCCATTTTCCTTGGAATAGGTTGCTGTGATACTATCTAATTTTGTATCATACACTACTAGTCTCTTCAATCCAACACTCACCCACAAGCGTTCTCGGGAATCCGTATATAATCTCAAGATCGCTTCATCTTCAAAGGCATCTATTTTGTGGAACTTTTGACCATCTAACTTGAATAAGCCATTTTGCGTCCCGACCCATAATTTGTTTTGTGCAACACTGAGGGCATTGCATTCAGGTTCTTCTAAGCCTTGCTTCCAATAATAGACAAAATTCGAGTCATCTGTAAATCTGAAAAGGCCGTGAGCTCCTAAGTACATGTCCCCTTGGTGTAATTGAAGCGCTGAAACAAATTTATTGGTGAAGGTTGCACTATCCAATTGTGGGTAAAATACAAGATGTAACAAATCTCCAAGTTCACTTTTGACAACTGCAAAATCAGTTTCAGATTTTAATTCATGTTTTCCTATCTTGAAGTCCTCTCCTACACCTTGAATACTCTCTCCTATAAAACACCCATCACCAAAAAAACCAAACCATGGCTCACCATATTCGCCTATTTCAATATCCCTAACTCCCCCTCTTCTCCCAGCAAAATATTTCTTCACATTCACCAGCCCAGGCTCACTTTTATATACGGTGCGCCCTTTTGCGAAGTACATCGTATTTTCAAAACACTTCAGTTGTGAATAAGGTTGATCAACCTCATCCTGGTGGCGAAAATAATCAAAGGGGCCATCATCATATATGAGCACTCCAAACCTTGAGGCAAACCAAACTAAGCCCGATTTATCAACATATACATCGCTCAGCGCACCCACATTAAAGTCTTTTCTTGATTCAATTTGATCAATAATACCATCACCTATCAACATTGGACCTTGTGCCGTCAAGGTCCATATCTTGTCATCAACTTTAAAAGCTCTTTTGGAGTTGCCTTTTGCATATGATTCTACAGTCGAAGGAAATTCATCACCCATAAACTCCTCTAAAGGAATTTTGAGGGTACCATTATGCCTTGTTGCCACCCATACATCTTCATGATCTAGGGTGATATCCATCACATTGATCATTTTGTCCAGCCTAGGAGCATCTGTAATTTCTTCGTTCGTTTGATAATACTGTACTTCATCATTTTCAAATTTCATAAAACCAATGCCCTCTGAAACAATGACCATAAAATTGGAATCAACACATATTAAATCATTCGGAAGGATTCTAAGATCGTTTTTGAGTATAGGGCTATGCTTAAATCCATTTTCTGTTGTCCAACTTATGCCTTGATCGTGCATAACGATAACCCCTTTGTCGTAACCCGGTTTAATAGCCCGAATATTAGTTGAGGGAAATCCAAACTTTTCATCAAACAGATAGAAGTTCAAGCCATCATATTTAATCACGCCTTGTTTATAAGTTCCAAACCATAGATTTCCAGATTTATCGACAGTTCCACTTTTGAATTCAAATTCAGTCAAGTATTGCACAAACTCTGTCCCGTTGTACTTGCTAATCCCTTGTCTAGTAATAAACCAAAGGTTACCCAATTCATCTTCTAAGATTCTTTCAAGGCGGTTAGATATTAAGCCATTGTCTTCACTAAGCAATCTGATGTTACGATCTAAATCTGTGAGTAGTTTTGGTTCTTTTGCTTTGACCACTTCCCCTCCAGGGTTCTGTATGAGTTCTCCAACTGAGCTAGGTAAATCAGCTATATCCTTCTGGGCTAATGCATCGAAGCTGCACAGCAAGACACACAAAAAAAATGAATATATTAATCTATTCTTTTTCAAACTCTTACACCAATAATACACATATCATCTGTTTGTTCCAAATCACCCTTCCACTCAATAAAGCGACTTTTAAGAATGCTTCTTTGTTCATCCATTGGCAAGTGATGAATCTTCAACAACAAATCTCTAAATGGCTGATAATAAAATTTCTTTCTTTTGAGTCCTCCCTTCTGGTCCACAAATCCATCTGAGAATAGATAGAGTACATCATTTGGGCATAATTTGATTTCCGTATTTGTATAGGTTTCTCCGATGGTGTAGTTTAAACTACCAATCTGTAGACGATCACTTTTAAACTCAATAAGTTGATTATCTCTGATAATGTACAATGGATTATAGGCACCAGCAAACTCAGCCATGCTCTTATCTTTATGTATACAGCACAAAGCTAGGTCCATTCCATCCTTAATTCTCCCATGTTGATCTGTGCTTTGATTGAGTGTTCTCGCAACCTCTTTACTCAATGCATTGAGTATAAAACTTGG
>JALEGO010000138.1 GCA_022763165.1 Flavobacteriales bacterium | reverse complement strand
GAGAGTGCAGCTCTGAAAGAAGTCGCCCTTTCATCTTCACTAAAAATCCTACAATCTTTATCTTGAAAGAAGTGATTGTATCTTTTGACTAGATCATAAAGATAATTTGCAATTAGCGCTGGACTGTACTTCTGTCCCGCTTCTTTTAAAACCCCCGGAAATTGGGCTATCTGTCTGAGCAAGGCTCTCTCATTCTTATTTAAAGTATAATCCAAATGTGGTGTTAAGGATATCTCATTGGAAAGAGCTTTTTGTAAAATTGCGTTTGTTCGCGCATGTGCATATTGAATAAACGGACCAGTATTTCCTTGTAAGGAAACTGATTCCTCGGGATCAAACAACATCCTTTTCTTAGGATCTACCTTGAGAATAAAATACTTTAGAGCACCCAGACCGATTTGCCAAAATAACGCTTGCCTCTGGTGTTCATCAAACTCCTCTATTTTCCCGAGTTCCTCGGTGGTTTCTTGAGCCTTTGCTCTCATTTCCTCCATTAAATCATCTGCATCCACAACGGTACCTTCTCTGGATTTCATTTTGCCAGAAGGCAAATCAACCATTCCATAAGATAGGTGATAGCAGTGGTCAGCCCAATCGAAACCAAGTTTTTTAAGAATTAGGAATAACACCTTAAAATGATAATCCTGTTCATTTCCGACTGTATAAATTTGCTTCTGCATGTCCGGATTGTCCTCTAATCTTAATAGGGCAGTCCCAATATCCTGAGTCATGTATACAGCAGTTCCATCTGATCTTAAAACTAGCTTTTCATCCAATCCATCTTCCGTAAGATCGCACCAAACAGAACCATCTTCCTTTTTAAAGAACACTTCTTTTTCTAAACCCTTTTCAACCCACTTTTTACCAAGCAGGTAAGTCTCTGATTCGTAGTAATTCTTGTCAAATGTTACACCTAGCCGCTCATATGTAATATCAAAACCAGCATAAACCCATTGGTTCATTCTTTTCCAGAGCGCAACAGTTTCTTGATCGCCTGACTCCCATTTCCTAAGTTCCTCTTGAGCTTCTAACATTGAAGGGGCCTTCTTTTCAGCCTCTTTCTTATCTGCGCCTTTTTCAATCAATGAGGCCACTTCACTTTTATACTTTTTGTCAAACTCGACATAGTAATGTCCGACCAATTTATCTCCCTTTACACCCTTAGATTCGGGGGTATCTTTTGATTCACTATTTTTCCAAGCTACCATGGACTTGCAAATGTGGATACCTCGGTCATTAATTATTTGTGTTTTTACAACATCATAACCATTGGCTTCCAAAATTTTGGACACAGAATAGCCCAGCAGGTTATTTCTGATATGTCCTAAGTGCAAGGGTTTGTTTGTATTAGGTGAGGAATACTCTACAACGATTGTACCTTTAGAATCAGTACTATATCCATATTTATCTCCTGATTCTAAGACGTCCTCAAAAAATCGCATCCAAACTTCATCTGATAAGGATACATTTAGAAAACCCTTGACCACATTGAATTTGACATAATTGTCATAATTTTCAACCAAGAGGTTACCTATAGCATTGGCTAGGTCCTCGGGTTTTTGTCGCAACAATTTAACCAATGGAAAAACGACCAATGTTAGGTCACCTTCAAAATCTTCTTTCGTATATTGGATTTGTAGGTTTAGGTTATCAGGTGTTTGATCGTAAGCGCTGCATATCGCATCACTTAGTTCTTTTTTAAATTTCTCTGTAATTTCCAATTACTTACAATTAAATGCTCAATAGTTGATAAGCTTATCAACGTTACTTTTTTAATAAATTTCCGTCAAAATTAAACCAAATCAAGACGATCTTTTTAATTATGCAACAAGATCATCAATTAATTGAATAATTATAACTTTGCAATCTTGTTACAGGGATCAAATATATTCTATTCACAACACTTTTCATTTCGTAGTGTTATTCTAATAGCATCGCTATTTATCCTATTCGGCTGCAACTCTAGTCTTTTTGACACGAGAATTTCAGAAGGAACAATAACATACTCAGTAAGCTATCCAGATCTTGATCCAGATGGTTTGTTGGCAAATCTATTGCCGAATACGATGACATTAAAGTTTAAGGATAATTCTTTTTGTTCTGAACTTTCTGCTGGAATGGGCATGTTTAAGACATCTTTTATAGCCAAATCAAAAGATCATATGCTCATCAACACTCTTAAACTAGCCAATAAGAAGATTGCAACTATAATGGATCAGAAATTTGTCGATCAAACAAATGAGGGGTTTGTGATGACAAAATATGATGAAACAGGAGAAACCAAAGATATACTGGGCTACAAAACTAAGAAGGCTGTAGTGCATTTCAACGACACCGACCTACCACAGGTGGATGTTTTTTACACTAACGATATTAAATTTGAAGATCCAAATTGGTCACTTCCATTCGCAACAATACCAGGTTTTTTACTTGAATATGAAATGCAACGAATGGGCATTCGCATGAAGTTTACCGCCACCGAAATCATTGAAGAGGATATCGATGACTCTTTATTTGAGCTTCCCGATGAATATGAATTGGTGCCTTATGAGGACATAAAAAAGGAGATAGATTCTCTCTTCGAAACTTTTGAATCTTAGTTGTGTGAGACAATTGTTCACAATTTTGTTGATACACAAACGTTTCTAAGATAATATCCAATCTTGTTTATTTTATATTTGATTTATGGT
>JALEGO010000137.1 GCA_022763165.1 Flavobacteriales bacterium | reverse complement strand
CATTCAACAATGTCGTATCCAGCCTACCAAGTATATCTCCGGCAGTATCATATTTTCCATTTGCTAATTTAATCCTTGATAGCATTAATTGCGTTGTAGCATAATCCAATTGGTTTACTTGGTTTGGTTGCTTAAAAATTCTGTCCAAAATATCCTCTGCTTCTTTAAATCTACCTTGTTTATAGAAGAAGTCACTCATGTTAATCTTGTCTCGAATAACACTGAATGAGTCTCCATAGGATTGGTGATAATAAATGGCCTGTTCAAAGTAGAATAAGGTAGAATCTAGTCTAGATTTGTCATCATTTATCAAGTATAGAGCATTGAAACAATTCGCAATTAATCGGTTACTCCTCAATCTTTTCGAAAAATTCAACGCCAATCTTGCTAAGCTATCAGCTTCCATTTTTTGACCTTGAACTGAATATAACCTTGCCATTTGAAGCCACCTCTTAGCGACACCTAATGAATCATTCAAGTCTTTGTATATTTCCAATGACTCTATTATATAAATGATTGCATTCCTGTGATCTTCAATCTCCATTAAGGTTGAGGCCAAATTTCCACAAGATTTATTTACTCCGTTCACATAATTAATCTTTTTAGACAGGTCATAATTTGCTTTGAAAATAGCATATGCAGTATCAGTTCTATTCAGCTCCAAAAAGACTATTCCTAACAAAGTATTGGCATTAACAATTTCCCTATTGCTATTCCTTTTCTTGGCAATTGAACATATTCTCCTGGCGTATGGCAAGGCTTGACTCGCAGAAACATAATCTAATATGTCATAGGTCAACTTTATTTGTGTAGAAATCAACTCTGAGTCCACTGCGCTATTATTATTGTGAACCCATAGGCTATCATAATTGAATGGATAAGCCACAGAAGAAACCAAAAATGAGAATATAATCAACTTTAAGCGAACCATTACCTATAAAGTTAAAACAAAAAAACCACCCGCTTTCGCGAGTGGTTTCACATGATAGGTCCTAAATATTTTAGATCCTAGAATAAAATTATTCTAATATGATTTGCTTAACAACTTCTCCTTTCTCACTAGCCAATCTGATGTGGTAAACACCGCTTTCAAACCTTGAAAGATCAAGAGTTTTCATATTCAATGTTTCCATATTGCCTAGGTTAGCAGTGAAAACTGATTGTCCAAGAACATTGGTAATGTTCAAGTTTACATTTCCTGCTTCAGCAAATGCGTACTCAATGTTAATCATACCTGAACTTGGATTAGGATATACGTTGAAGTATCCAGCTTGAGTATACTCATCTTTTACTCCTGTTGTACCGTGAATAGTAACATCTGCGTTAACAATATCACCGTTCAACATAGGAAGAATAGTTCCTAAATCCTGAGTTGAAATCGCTCCGTTTGTTGAAACTTCGATATTGTAAATGGCATCTTTAGTTCCAACACCTGTTAAAGTGTATGCTGATACATAAAGCTTATCATTTCCAAAGTTGTTCCAATCTGTGATCAAGCCAGCAGTAGAAGCTTCAATAGTAGCAGAAACGTTGTCAACTGTAAGAGCATTTTCATCATAGTCCATTCTAAAGTCGATAGAACTTCTGTCAGAAAGCGCTTCAAATGAAACCTCTATATTGTATTTATTGTTTTGACCAGCAATTGGATATACATCAAAGTGGATGATTCCATTGCCAGAAGCTCTCACACCAGTTCCTAATGAACTTGTTGGATCCCAGCTTCCTGTTAAGTCTCCCAAAAGAACTGCCTCAAAAGATCTATCAGCATAGTTTGGACATACTTGAGTAGAGTCAGGAGTAAACAAGTCAATTGTATCTGGAACAGATGGTACATCATCTCTCCAGTATCCGCCAGTAGCGTTTGCACTTACATACACAGGATAATTTGCATCAACCGTCCAGTCTACTGGAGCTGTGTAAGATGAATCATCAGCGGGCAAGAACCTCCAATCTTTAGATACTCCTAAAGTAGTATCTGGCAATGGATTGGCTGGTGATCCCAATGTGTAATTCCATACTTGAGGGAATTCACAAATGCTTCTCACACTTCTTGACATGATGTGCGTAACATCATTCGCTCTTACCTTGTCATTCATGTTTACATCACCAGCAACCATTTGGTACTTGTTAGGAATCCATGCAAAGTTGCTATCTAATAAATTGTGCATGTCAAAGTTATTGATTAACGCAGCCAAGTAAGCGTCAGCTCCATTGATGAATGCAAATACATCTGTACAAGTAGTATCATAGTAATCTCCATCGATATCACGATCTAAGATGATTTGATGTCCGTCTAAAGCGTTCCATGAAAAATCTCCATTGATATCAGTATGCGTCCATGCTCCAGAACCGTTTGCTGCATTTACAGTTGTAATTAAGTGATCGTTTGGATTATTAACATCATAAACTAGAGGTCTAGCAGGACCGTTGTTCACACCATCATAATCCCAGTAATATACTTTTCCATTAACGATACTGTTAGATCCTAATACAACGTCTCCAGGAGTGGCACACTTTCCAAGTTCGAAAAGTTCATAAGCCTCTTCAACCTCACAAGCGCTAAAGTTATACGAACCTGTCGCAGCATTTGGGTTTACAGCAAACTCTATGCAAATAACATCTCCAGAACCTTGCCAGAAAGTACCTAGAGGTACACTTGCGTTGTAATAGATTGTAGCATAAACCTGTCCTGGCACAGCAGTATTAATTTGAACCGCTTCGCCATTACCTTGACCAAGTGCTGCATAAACAACCTGTCCAAGAGTAGCATTTCCGGTTGGAGTGAAATTAGCAGTGTCATAAGATAGACAGTAATTCATTCCAATAATTCCATTCGTTACTGTTTGAGTAGCTTTCAACCAAACACATGTTGTTGTTCCAGGACAAACTGCTGAATCAGCAACAATTTCGTAAGGACAACATGCTGCAGTATTTGCTTGAACTACTGCTGTAGCAACATTCGAACATCCATTTGCATCTGTAACTGTTACTGAATATGTACCAGCAACCAAATTGGTAATACATAATGAAGTATCTCCCGTTCCCCAAGAAACAGTATAAGGAGCAGTTCCGCCAGCAGGCGTAACACAAGCTGTTCCATCAGCAGCACCACAATTTTCATCTGTTGTTGAAGTACTAAGAACTAGAGCAGCTGGATCAGCAATTGTAATTGAATCCGTTATAGTACATCCGAAAGAATCTGTAACTACAACTAGATAATTTCCAGCACACAATCCAACAGCTGTTGGCGTTGTTTGTCCGTTTGGATCATTCCATTGATAAAAGTACGGAAGAACACCTCCCGTCACTGTAACAGTTGCAACTGCATCGCATTGACCAGCACAAGTAACTGCACTATCAAGGTTTGTAGAAATTCCAGTAAAAGTAGCTCCGTTAGAGCCAACAACTGCAGTTTCAACTACTGAACATCCATTGGCATCTGTAACTGTCACAGCATAAACACCTGCCGCAACACCATTGATACAAAGACTTGAATCTCCATTACTCCATAACACTGCATAAGGAGCTGTACCTCCAGAAACAGTTACACAAGCAGAACCATCAGCTGCACCACAATTTTCAGGGGTTGAAGATGTATCAGCAACAAGAGCCGCAGGCTCATTGATTGTTATAGAGTCCGAAATTGTACAACCCAATGAATCAGTAACCACCACTAAGTATGAACCAGCACATAAACCAACCGCTGTAGGTGTAGTTTGTGCGTTAGGATCATTCCATAGGTAGGTATATGGCTGAACACCACCAGAAACAGAAACAGTCGCCACTCCATTACATTGTCCGTTGCAAGTAATGGCGCTATCTTCTACAGTTGAAATACTAGTGAAAGAAGAACCATTTGAGTTTACAACTGCTGATGCAACAACAGAACATCCATTAGCATCAACTACAGTAACATTGTAAAAACCTGCCGCTACATTATTAATACAGCTTGTCGTATCTCCTGTTCCCCAAGTAATTTGATAAGGTGCTACGCCTCCTGAAACTGTAACACAAGCTGAACCATCAGCAAGTCCACAATTTTCTGGAGTTGAAGATGTGTCGGCAACGATAGCAACCGGCTCTGTTAGCGTTACTGAATCTGTAATTGAGCATCCTAATGAATCTGTAACAACTACAGCATATGTTCCAGCACAAAGACCAACTGCAGTTGCTGTTGTTTGTGCATTTGCATCATTCCATTGGTAAGCATAAGGCTGAACTCCGCCACTCACAGTAACAGAAGCTACACCATTGCAAGTACCATTACAAGTAATTGCTGAATCTACTGTAGTAAATATTGAATCGAGTGTAACATTGTTTAAAGATGCCGTTAATACCTGCGTACAACCAGCGATATCAGTAATAGTGACTGTATAAGTTCCAGCAGACAATCCTTGTCTGTTAGCGCTTGTATCTCCATCATTCCATAATAATGAAGCTGTTACCGTAGCGTTCGTAGTAACTTGAATTGTTCCGTTAGCCGCACCACATGTTTCATCGGTATAACTTAGGAAAGAATTGTATCCATCAAATATGTTTACTTCTAAAGATGAAGAATCAGTTAGACAAGTTCCGGTTGAAGCTGGAATAGTAATAACAAGATTTTCTAATCCTTCAGGATTACCATCTAATATAGCACCAAAAGGAATAGCAATAGTATCAACTCCAGGTGTAAAAATCACCTGTGAAGGTAAAGAAGTATAATCAACTCCAGCGAGTGCTGTACCAGAATATAAAATTGGTAAAGTATCAGTACCAATAGTATCAGGACGAATAACCAATAAATTGGCTGAATCACATCCCTCAACAATAGCTGTATCAACATTTATAGGAGTACCATTTCCTGAAGTAATTCCTAATTCATAGACGTTCGTTGTAAAACTTCCCTTTTCAAGGAAAACTCCAGAGTCCAATTGCTGATCAGAAACGTCTGCAATTGCTATTTTAATATGATAAGTTTGTCCACAAACTAAACCGCTCAAAACTGCCTTTAAGGGCACAGTAAAACCATCGAATTCTATAGACGAAGCGGAAGTATCACTTACATTAGAAATATAATGAACACTGTTTTGTAACCAAGCTGTATCTAAAGCTTCACAAAAACTGTCAGAACCTTGTGATCCAGCTACACCACCATTTACAGTATTAATTGTAACAGGTACTGGTTTCCCAGGTATTAGTGCCACATTTACAGCGTTATTGCTGTAAGGACCAGTAATTCCAGGACCAGATAAGAAAAAGCCAAATACATCATTATACTGAGAGCAAACGTATTCTTCATACTCTTCTGAAGCAAAAACATAATTAAATGCATAAGATGATCTTGTAGCGACAAAATCAAATTCTAAGACAACAGCATCGTTGGTTGAAGATGAATTATTGATTAACAATTCAAGATCTGAATCTGAATTTGCAGTATTCACAAAGTAACTTGCGTTGTTACCTGTGAAACCACTTCCTGGTGCTTGCTGAATGTCACCTGTGCTCAATAGAATTCCACTTGGCAATCCAACGTTTGAAGCAGTACCATCAAAGTAGCCCACCTGAACCGATGAATCTCCAACACTTAATTGTACGTTACTAACTTGAATTCCTGAATTTGCTCCGATAAGCATGTTTTTAACCAACCAAGTAGGTGAGCCATTTGTCACCGGTGGGAAGTTAGAAACGTTCAGCTGACCAAAGATTTCTGCCGTAAGGCAAAAACACATCATCAGTAAAAAGTAAAATTTTGTTTTCATAACCATTTTGTCTAAAAATTTGATAATTCGATACTTTACAGTTTACAAAACTACGTTGTAGATCTTGTTTTTCTAGCCAGATTTATCCTAAGGCGCCATTTTTTTAGCAGTTGGTAGGTTTTGGCGAGAATTGAGTGTTTTATGGGTATTATTTTGTTTAATTGGTAATAATCCAAATTATTGTTGGTGTTTACCGATAGGGTTAAGATTTTTTTCTGAAAACTAAAAAACCGCCCCGAAAGGCGGTTTTCTATTTATGATTTTAAGGCTTATTGTAAGATGATTCTCTTAACAAT
>JALEGO010000136.1 GCA_022763165.1 Flavobacteriales bacterium | reverse complement strand
CTTTGAGGCATTTATAACTTCGTAATAATCAGATTGGAAATTGTAATACTTTGCTAAGGAGTTCACATCTCTATTTTCGAAAAAATTTCCATAGATAGTGTCAATGTCGATCACCTTGATCTTGGAAACACCCAATTTGTTTAAGTAAAGACAAATGTGCTCCAATGTCTTTGGATCAACCAATGGCGAGAAATCCTTTTGATCATAGCCCATGGAGAAGGTTGTTTTAATCACAACATCCATGTTCTCGATTTTTTTTGAAAGAGTATGACACTTTTCTTTTAAAACTTCCTCTAGATCGATCTTTTGAATTGCAGAGTCGAAAAAATCGGTTTTATCAACTTCCTTGTTGGTGTTCCTAAAGGACCAGACTTTTCCTCCTTCACCCAAGTATGATTCTTGGTTTTTACCTCTCAAGGATTTTGGTAGAAAATATTCACTTACCTCACGAATTTTTTCGATAATATCAGTCGCTTCAACACCCTCAATCAGCTCATCCTGATCGTCTAAGGCATCATATATGATTTGAAAGATTCTTTTGTGTCTTTTTTCATCAAAAGCAATTCGCTTAAAATCTTCTATGCTGTTCTCATCAAAACGAGGATCGGATTTGGCAAGGACGAGAATTCTGTCCCAACAGATTCCTGCTGTTTTTTCTGCGTCTATATTGAAATAACAGAATCTTTTGAAGCTGCCAAATTTCATTTCCTTACTAATGCCTTCTGTTACTTTTCCAGATATTCTCCCCATAAAGAGAATAAACCTTGCAAGAGAAACAGCAATTGGTGCTTGCCACCATTTCAAATGTTGTACCATAGATCCAGCCCAACCACCAACAAAACCTTGAAATTGACTTAGGAAGATTTTGATTCTTTCAAAATAACTGCTTGTCTTGACTAAAGCTCCCCGTGTATAAACGGTATGCATATCTTCATCTTTCCAAACCCAAATAAGAGCGTGCCGAAACAATTCTTTGATTTCTTTGCTTAAAGGCAGCTTTTCAATGTTTCCTGATAAAAACTCTGTTCTATAACTTGTGGTGACCAATTCCTCTCGCTCGAGAGCAATGTGAAGAAGAATATCCATTTCTTTTAAAGGGCTATTCTGATATTTGGATGCAATAACTTTGAGTTCTTCTTTAAACTCATCATAAACTTCTCCCATATCTCAGATAAATGGACTTATGACAAATTAAGGTAAAATCTAGTATTTTACCGCTTCAAGTTCTATTTAATTGTTCACATAATTTCGTTACTTTCAAACCTTATTGTCATTTGATGAAAGTAATAATCATAGGAGCCGGGATAGGTGGCCTTTCATCCGCTTTAAATCTAGCCAATAATGGAGTGGAGGTTGTTGTCATAGAAGCTACTAGTTCAGTTGGGGGCTTAGCCAAGAGTCTGACTTATGACAGTATGAGATTTGACGCGGGACCGTATATATTACTTGATAAACCTGGTCTGAAATGGGCTCTAGAATATCACAACTTAGATCTTGAGTTGTTGCGATTAAACAAAATTGAAGACATATATTCCGTTTGCCAAGATGCTACTAAATTTAAGTTTAAACATAACTTGGAGTGGACTGCAAATCAATTTGAAACGCTATGGAAAGGGCAAGGACATAGATATCAACAATTTGTTGAAAGTATCAAAAAAAAATACGAATCTCTTTTCCCTTTTACCTTCAGTAAACCCTCTCCCTTAAAACTCATAACCCAAGGTAAATTTGGCCTAATTCCTTTTCTTTTAAGTTCTTTAGGTGATACACTGGATAAATTTAAATTAAATGAAAGCATAAAATCTGGTATTGGAATTTGGACTCACATCGCAGCGCAGTCTTTGTACAAAGCTCCGAGCCCAATGGCTTTTGTTCCCAATCTTATGCACAATGTGGGTTCTTATTACCCGCAAAATGGGATAGGTTCAATTGCTGAAATGCTTTATGAGAAATGCCTTCAAAGGGGTGTAGAATTTTTATTTGATTCAAAAGTTGAGAGAATAAAAATTAAAAACGGATCTGCTATTGGGGTGAATTTGCCTAAAGAGTTCATTTTGGCGGACAAAATTTTATCCAATAATAACGCTCTTGGGACTTATTTAGAGCTGATTCCGGAAACCCAAACTCAATTTAAGAATCAACTTACAAAAATGCCACTGCAATCCCCTGGAATATGCGTTTTTCTGAAAGTTAAAGGAAATCCGAATCAATCATATATTCAGTTTAAATTAGAAAGACAACTGCCTAATTGTAAGTCTTTTATAATGCCTAGTCTTGTCTTGCCAGACAACGAAGAATGGAAGCCAGCGCGTTTGATATTTCCACTTCCACATTCATATGCTAATAAATTAACCGATGAAGCTAGCCTGGAACATATTAATGCGGTTTTAGACCAAAAATGGTGGCAAGAAGGTATAAATGATTTTGAAATGATTGCTTATAATACGCCTGGCTCTTGGGAGCAAAAATTTGCGCTTTACAATAGAAGCATGAACCCGGTTATGACCGCTGAGTTTATGAGGAAAGGTCGTATGCCACACAAGAGTCCTCATTTTCAGAACTTATATTTTGCCGGAAGTTCTACACATCCTGGTCAATGGGTGAGTTTTTGTGCTATATCTGGCATTTTATCTTCTAATCAAATGTTAAAGGATTCGTAATGCTGACAGTTGATTTCAGAATAATTGAAGGAAAAAGATTGCGCTATTGTTTCTTGGAATCTAAGGAGAAACCAGTCATCGTATTGCTACACGGTTACCCAGACAACCTTCAAGTTTTTTATAAGTTGGCTCCAATGTTGGCTGACAATTTTTCTGTTTTCACATTTGATTGGCCTGGAATGGGGGAAAGTGAGCCATGGTCTGGCGGAGCGACTCCATTGATTAGCGCAAAACGGCTAAAGAAGATCATTGATGCTTTCGGTTTTGAACATGTACATATTTTGGCTCATGATATGGGAGGTCAGGTAGCGCTTGTTTTTGCTTCTCAATATTCCAAAAATGTCCATAGCATAACCGTTCTAAATTCATTGTTGATGTGGGATCAGGATACCTCCTGGGAAATCAAATTGTTGAGAAAATTTGGTTTTAATTCTTGGGCTTTAAAGAATTTGCCGAGAATAATATTTTGGCGTGCGATCAATACCTTTTTAAACAATACAAGAAGCCTTGACGAGAAGGTCAAAGATGAGTTATGGAAGTCCTTTCGCAATAAAGAGGTTCGTGATTATATAGTAAGAATGTGCGCAGGTTATGAAGCGCAGTTAAAAAGTCTTCCCAAATATTACTCAAATATTGAATGTCCGGTGAGTCTGATTTGGAGTGGAAAGGGCAAGCACTTTGATATTCAACATGCCCATGAATTCAAAAAATATTGTAATCAAACTAGAATAACTGAGATAACTGAGGCTTATCATTGGATGGTTGTTGAGTTCCCAGAAGATATTTTAAGAGCAATGAGCTTGAATTGATATAGGGAAATTATAGTTTGCTTAGTCGATGAACTTCCCTTTGTCCATTGATGTCCGTAATGCTTACAAAATAACTTCCCGCAGGTATCGATTTTAGATCAAGAAGCAAAGTATCTTCGTTGGTTTGTATAATTTTTAGACGCTTTCCAGAAATGGACAGAATTTCAAGTTGAACAATGGTCTCAGGGTGACTCACAGTGATATGATCAAATACGGGGTTTGGATATATCAATGCTTTTTTATGCGTGTTCAACGCTTCTAATCCTACCTGGACAGAAAATGCATTGGGAACAATTTCTAAAGTATATGAGAAGCCTGAACTTGTAGAAGCGATCGTATCGATAGAGAAAATTAGTATGTCTTCATGACCGTTACCATGACTGTTTGTATAACCTACCGCATATATGGTGCCTGACAAATCTGTGGTAATACCATAGATAACTTCACTCTGATCAAATCCAAAATTTCTTGTGGCATCTGTCCAACCACAATTTGAATTTGTTATAACGGCTGAAATGTCTTCTTTTCCTCCTCCAAAAGTCTCGGTATAACCGAATACTGCAAACCTTCCATCAAATAGCTCAAGAATTGCAAAACCTTCATCATCTTTATTTACACTTCCGCTATTTGTGTATGCGTCTATACCACTTATGGCACCGGTCTTATCTATTTTGAAACCATAGGATTCCAGTAGGGGTGAAGAGCTAAACGGTTGAATGCTTGTGGTGGCGCCTGCTATAGCGTAGTAAGAGCCGTCTTTTGTTTCGATTACATCTCTGGCAATATCAATCCCGGTTCCTCCATATGTGGTGTCTAGCAGAATGGAGCCATTTTTATCAAGTTCTACAAACAACACATCGCTGCTATCTTGGTCATCTTTTGTGGTTTCACCTACGAATACATAATGTGAATCCAAGCTACTTTCGCTGGCATAGAATATGTCATTTTTGGAATTACCCCAAGTCCATTCATCAACAAAGTTTCCGTTTTTATCAAGTTCTACTAAGTAAGCGTCTTCGTTTCCACTTCCATATGAGTAAGTAGAACCACAGATATAAAAGCCGCTATCATGTTTTTCAACTACATCATAGGCAAAATCCCAACCTGTGCCTCCTGCAAAACTTTCCCACATCTGGTTTCCCGAAGCATCGATTTTTATGATATACATGTCATAACCTCCGGCACCGTAACTATTTGTGGTTCCAATAAGAATAAAACCTCCATCTTTTGTCTCCCTTATCGATGAGCCTTGTTCCAGATTTGGACCGCCATATGATTTGGTCCAGAGCATCTGGCCATTTGTATCTACAGCTAAGATCAAGATATCAGATTTGTTGGAAGCTTGAGTGTTTGTAGTTCCAATAACGATTAATTCATGATTGGAAGTAAATATAATTTCGTTACCCTTTTGATTCGTAGAATCACCATAAATTAAATAGCGAGCTCTGGTATCCGCTTGAGCATTCAGCTCAAACGTCATGATGCAAAGGATGCTAAGTAATATTTTAAAATAAGAATTCATTAAAATCTACCTTTAATACCAATATATCCGCTGTTACCACCAGAATAATCTTTAAGAATTTGACCTTCCAAATTCGTGGTGTTCACATAAAGTGCAAAATTGCCTAAATCTAGGGTGAAACCAATTCCAAAATTCATTTTTCCATAACCACCGTACCCAACATTGACGTAGGGTTGAAATCTTTCTCCAATCCAATAACCATACCTTAGCCCAACATGAGCTAAGTGATTCGCTACAATTCGTTGAGAGAACCGGATACCCAATTGATGGTTTCCAAAACTTTGATTCACGGCAATGAGTAAATTGCCAGGCAAAACAGTTTTTATTTTGTTTTTTCCTTCTTTTCTAACGATGAATAGAGAATCTACATCATTCGTATTGCTGCTATCCTCAAATGAGAAAATATCCTCAATTTCAAATCCCTGAAAATCTAAATGTGTGGTATCTAGTTTTTCACTAATGGTTTTATCGTTCCAAAATAAATAACCAAAATCTCTAAGCTCTGCAACAAAGGATCCACCAGTACTACCCTGGAAAAGGCTGATCTGCTCAGACACGAAAAGGTCTAGCCCAAAACCTAATCCCGAACTTTGCCCAAAGTCACCAGCGCTGGTATCAGATCTTAGCGATTCATATTCCAAATCCAGATCTACTGACCTGCCGTCCGTATGCGTTGTCATAGAAAATGAATTGAGATCTATGAGTCTAAAATTCTGACCATTATAGAGG
>JALEGO010000135.1 GCA_022763165.1 Flavobacteriales bacterium | reverse complement strand
CCCACAGAGACAACGAAAGAGTCCGACTTCATATCAAATCTTTTGGGTTCTCCCTTATAAAGTAAGATCCTTATGACGTCTCCGCTTAGCTGATTCTCATCGGTCCAAATTATTGGTTTTATATGCATTTGAATAGTCGAGTCAATATCCGAAAATACTAACGAGTCACATTTTCCCTGCATATCTTTTTTCAGAAACTTGACTTTATGAAAGGCTCTAATAACTCTAAATTTAGAAGCCTTAACGGTATCGGCATTGGCAAGAGAATCATTTTTGTCATACAGAGTGTCTATTTTAAGGCCAAGAGAATCATCGAAATTCTGTTTCAGGGTATCCGAAACCAAGTCAGGTGTTAATTTTGAAATTGAATCGCTACCCAATGGCAATGAATCTTTAGAAAGAGAGTCATTGACAAGAGCCAAAGTGTCTATTGGAATGCCTTCAAACGTTGAAATTAAAGTGTCTCCATGCAGGTACAGCGTGTCATCGTCATATTCCTGGATGAGAAGGGCATTGTCACCCGTAACGATTGAAATACTATCTTTCTCATAATGAATGGCGTAATCTCCAAAGATTTCCATTTTTTCGGTGGTATCTATAATATGGATATTACAAAAAGCTTCACCGATACCATTTTTTCGACTATAGAAGATACTGTCACCATACATCAGTTGCCCCTTATTGTCAATAACTGCATTTCCTTTTAAAATTGAACTATCTGCTTTTGCATCGTACCATCCATCTTCACAGTAGATTGTGCTCTCTTTTGTGGTGATCGTGCTAGGGCCATTGAAAAAGGTCCTTTCGGACTTGGTGTTGTGCATCAATGTGTCTGATATGATTTCATAGTCTGGATGGGTCATTTTGACGCTATCCTTAAAGAAGAATTCTTTTCTCTTGGTGTAATAATATCCAACTTCACTGATGAGTGTGCTCTTCTCTTCTTTGTTAATGAGAACTCCACCACCCAAATAATAAGCTAGATCCTCTTTGATTTTGAAGTCTAAATAATTGGTAGTCAGTTCTTGGTTTTCATCTAGAAGTTTGATGTCGCCTCTCATTTTTGCGACTTTTGTATTGCCATTATACCGCAGAGAATCTCCCGTAATCTTGGCGCCAGAGGACCCATCAATTCGAACATTGGAATAGGCTCTCATGCTGTTCTCATCTGTGAACAAGTAGGCACTGTCGCAATACATATGCGTTCCATCGTGCAAAAAATGAACATTGCCAATTAGTTTCTTGGCTTTGATGCCTGTAGTTTCATCATATTCAAGAGCATCAGCATGTATCAGTTCTATATTGGTAACTTTTGCGGTGTCTGCGGTTGCAGTATCACCATTATTCAGATTCGATTGTCCCGAACTGATTTGTGGTAAAAGAAAAACCAGCAATAGCCCAAACCTGATGTACAATAGCCAATTCATTTTTTTTGGTGTATCCCGCAAATTCTGTTTTTCTCTCGATTTATGATAATTTGCGGGTCGGGCTTTTCGCTGTATTCCCGATTTGAAAAATCAAATTTTCATCATCGGGAGATGCCGCTTCAATCCCTTACACAAACTCTACAACAAAGATACCAATTCGGGTAATTAAACAGCTGCGTTGACATTCTTTAACAGGGTCTGTGTGCGATCAGGACCAAAAGAAACAATGTTTATGGGAGTTTCAAGTTCGGCCTCCAAGAAATCTAGATATTCGAGCAATTCGGTTGGGAGTTGCTCAGGATCCTGAATGTTCCAAACTTCCTCGTCCCATCCCTTAAATGACTTGTAAACAGGCTTTAAATTTTCATCTGATAGGTCGTAAGGGATGAAGTCCAAACGTTCTCCATTAAGTTCGTAGTGTGTACAAGCTTTGATTTCATCAAATCCACTGAGGACATCTACTTTCATAATAGCTAAGCTTGTAACCCCATTGATTTGAATGGAATACCTAAGTGCTGGAAGGTCAATCCATCCACATCTTCTGGGTCTTCCTGTTGTAGCGCCAAATTCGCTACCCTTTTTTCTAAGTTCCTCACCTGTGTCATCATGCAATTCTGTAGGAAATGGGCCACTTCCCACTCGAGTGCAATAAGCCTTAAAGATACCAATGACTTCTCCAATTCTATTTGGAGCTACTCCAAGACCTGTACATGCTCCTGCACTAATGGTATTTGAAGAAGTTACAAAAGGATAACTACCAAAGTCAATGTCCAAAAGGGAACCTTGTGCACCTTCTGCGAGTACTTTTTTCCCGTTTCTAATTTCTTTGTTGATATAATTCTCGCTATCGATAAGGTCAAAGTTTTTTATCAATTCTATGCCTTCAAACCATGAAGTTTCCTGATTGCTCAAGTCTGAAGTGTCAAAATCAAACCTTGAAAGTAACGCCAAGTGCTTTTCTTTTAGGCTGTTGTATTTGTCCATGAAGTTATTGCTAAGAATATCTCCAATTCTAAGGCCATTTCTTCCGGTTTTATCCATATACGTGGGCCCTATACCTCTCAATGTTGAGCCTATTTTATCCTTTCCCTTAGCCAATTCAGAGGCAGCATCAAGCATTTTGTGCGTGGGTAGGATAAGGTGCGTTTTCTTTGAAATCTTAAGTCTTTTATAGACTTCAACATTAAGCTCCAATAAAGATTGAATTTCTTTTTTAAAGACTGAAGGATCAAGCACTACACCGTTTCCAATCAAGTTGGTCTTTTGCTCGTGAAAGATACCCGATGGTATGGTATGGAGTACGTGTTTAATTCCATTAAACTCCAAAGTATGTCCCGCGTTTGGTCCGCCTTGAAATCTAGATATTAGTTCATATCTAGGTGTCAAATAATCAACTACTTTTCCTTTCCCTTCATCACCCCATTGGAGTCCCAATAATACGTCAAGCTTGTTCATGTAATTTGAATAATCTTTTGAAGATCAATTTTTTATGTAGTGTATAGCCTCTTCAATGTTTTGAGACACATGGAAGATAGAGTTGAGTTTGGTGATTAGCATTAGTTGTTCAATCTTGTCAGATATATTTACTAATGTCACTTCCCCTCCTTCGTTTCTCACTTTGGTCAAAATGGTAACAAGGCAACCTAAGCCGCTACTGTTTAAGTATTGTAGATCTTCTAGATTCAGAATGAATTTGAAAATTTTTTGATGCAACAAATCATCAATTGCTACCATTAAATTGGTTGCTTCCGATTTGGCCATTAGTTTTCCTTCTAGTTTCACTTCTGCATATTCTAGAAGGGTATTGATTTCGAAATTAAATGCCATTATTAAGAGGTTTATAAGTGTACGTTATCTTTTCTTCGCATAAAAGTAAAGCGAATGATGGAGAATATCAATGTCAAAAATTTCTTCCAGATTCTTTTTGATACCTTGAATTCTAGGATCACAGAATTCAATTACTTCTCCAGAATCCGTCATTACGATATGGTCATGTTGTTTATTCTCATAACATTTTTCAAATTGCGCAAGGTTTTTTCCAAATTGATGTTTTCTAATGAGACTTGATGCCAACAATAATTCAATCGTGTTGTATAATGTCGCTCTGCTTACTCTATAGTTCTTATTTTTCATAGAAATATAGAGTGATTCAACATCAAAATGTCCATCCAGTTTGTATACTTCTTCTAGTATAGCAAACCGCTCAGGTGTTTTACGCTGACCGTTATTTTCCAAATACTTGGTGAAAATTGCAGTAACCTTATCTAATGTAGAAGTTTTAGACATTACTCAAAGGTAAGAATTTAGCCCTATTCATTGTCATCAAAACGTTGGACCGTAATAATTCCATCAATTTTTTTGATGTTATTGATCAAATTATTGAGATG